>JANNVF010000228.1:0-4838 GCA_031414315.1 Hyphomonadaceae bacterium
GCCAGCCCCAACAGTAATGGGGCTGGCCTGACGGCGACGCAGCCGCCGGCAGAGCCGAACACGCACCGTCACACAGAATGAATCTCCTACACTGGTGGGATTCGCACAACCGCTTCAGACCTAGCACTGCACGCGCGAACGGCGACCAGGTGCGGCCCTTCCGTCCCCTTGCAGGCGACGGAACCGCACCATCTCCCATCGCCAACCTTGAACACCCAGGGACACAGGACTAGCGCGGGGCATGGCTGGAACACCCCTCAAGCTCGCACGCGTCACACAGCTAACGCAGGAAGTGGCGGAGCTACATGCAGAGATCAGAACCCTCAAAGCCAAGCTGCGGCATGACGATTACACCGTCGAGGAGCCGCGCGAACTCACAGAGGATACGCGTCAAGAGCTAATCCGCGACATGCTAGGCAATGCAGACGCAGGGCTATCGCTTGAAGAGATCGCATCAGCATGGAACATCACGCTTGAGACCATCAAGCAGTGGGCGGCGGTTGATGTCGCTTTCGGGGTTGCGGTGAGCAGGGCTCGCACGCGAGCGCGAGCGGCGACAATGGGCGCACTTCGGAAGCTCATGGACGCTGGGCGCGGCGTGCCCGGCGCCTTCGCTGATCGCATGATGGGGATGCACTCAACAGACCTGGGCGACGTGGATGGAGCGGACGCTTTGATCCGCGTTGACCTGACGGGTGATCCGGTGTCATGCCCGCAGTGCGGCTATCTTGATGCGTCCCATGCGTTCCGTCCGGGCAACGACGGCTCGGACGGTGGCTAGCACGTGGCTAGTTCCGCGTGGAACGACTAGCGCAAGGGTCCGACGCCTCCCGTCCCCCGTGCCGGGGGCCGTCGCCCATGTCCCGCCATCTCCGTCCGTTTGCACCGCGAATCAATGCGGTGTGGCGGAGGGGGCGGGGGGCAAATCGGGCGCGCTCCACTTCGGTTATCTATCGCCCGCACAATTTTCTAAAAATATGCAATGACCCCGCCCTCGTGTCAGTCGTGCCGTCGGTGGCGTCGCATCGTAGTTCGACGCCGGGACGGATCGTTGTCGCCCATGAACTTCGGGCACTGTCGCGCGCCTTTCAGCACCGGCCCGTTTTGGGTGACGCCGTGGTCGCCGCTGCAAGTGCCACCGGCGGCGTCTTCGGTGGTGACGACGCATCAGGCGCACGGGGCCGATTGCTCGGCCCATCGCTGACCTTGCGCGCCGAGGGACATCGGAGCATGCGCCGGCCATGTTCATCGCAGCCGCAGCCATAGCCATCGCCGGAACCTTCGCCTGGTACTTCGGGCGCAAGAAGTGATCGACGGTTTCCCGCCGCCGCCGAAGACCGTGGCGGAATGTATCGCGCTGATGCAGCCCGTCCTTGAGCCGCTCTATCGCGAGCGCGAGAAAGCGCACCGCCGGATCTCGGAAATGAGGGCCGCTGGGATCGAGCCCGGTGAAACCTACTTCGCCCACCTCCGTTCGATCGAGCGTGACATCGCGCGCCATGGGAAGTGGCTGGCCGACATCATCGGTCTGATGCCACCGCCGCCGGCGGCATGGGTGACGAACGCCGAGGGCACTCTCCATCCCGTGATCTAATCGTGCAAAATACTCACGACGCCCATTGCATCAGACCCCGATCCGTGCATTATCCGCACGCTCACCTCATCGAGCCAACGGAGACAATCATGGATCGCCCCGACCTACCCCTCGCCGATGACACCGCCGAACTGAAGCGTGAAGCGCAGAAGGCGGTTGACCGCGAAATCGCTGCGCGTGTCGAGCTTGCCGCCGCGATCGAGAACCGCGTCTCCGTCCGTGCGCTGATCGGCGCCGGCAGTGCGGCCGCTCTGGCGTTCATTGACGCCTACACCAATCCGACCGTGGCGAACCCCGAGCCGATCGCTCCGGAAGTCGCGGCGCCGCCGGTTGACGTCGAGCCGCCGGTCTACACCGACGTCACCGATATCGAAGTGAACCCTGGCAACACTTCGGGCGGCGACGCCTCGATCGACGGCGACTTCGACTTCATCCCGCCGAGCGAGTATTACCCGCCGCCGCCGACGGAGCCCACTGCCGACAGCGTCGCCGATCCGGCCGGATCAGCCGCTCAAGGGGCGAGCCCGCCAGAAGATCCGCCAGTCGGCACCGCCGTCTCGCAAGTCGACGGCAGTACGACCTAGAAACACGCCGGACCCCATCGCCTGAGCGGTGATGGCCGGCCTGGAGACGAAGCGATCATCACGAAGGGCCGGGGGAAACTCCGGCCCTTTTCGCTTGCGCCGTGTGGAGGATCGTGCGTTATATGCACGGTGCTTCGGCGCAGAGCGGGACGGTGGCGGGAAGGGTCCGCGCCGTCCCGCAGATCGGGGGCCGGATGGCGCGGGCCTACTACAACGAAAACGATCCCTACGCCGCGCAATGGCTCCGCAACCTGATCGCCGCCGGCCACATCGCGCCGGGTGATGTCGATGAAAGGTCTATCGTCGATGTCCGCGCCAGCGATCTCACCGCAAGTCGCCGAAGCCTTCGTCAGCGCCTTCCTCGATACCGAAACCGTTGAAGGCATAGCGGCATGACCACTGACACCTTCCACCGTCCCGAGCCCATCGAGTACCCGCGTCGCACCGTTCACTTCTACGATCTCGACGCCAAGCATCCCGGCCCGCACCTCGCGCACGTCGAGCGCGCCAACGCCGTCGAGGGTCTGGATCTGATCGTGCACCAATCGTGGCGCGAGCCCGTCACGCGCATCGGCGTGCTGCACGGCGCCGGCGAGATGCGGAAGTTCTACCGCTGGCCGTGATTGACACCGCCGCTGTTCTCTGTATGTTCACGCCATGACCACCCGCCGACACCCAACCGCCCGAACATAAAAGGCGTGCCTCCAAAGGGCACGCCCGTCAGGGCGTAGCTCAGTTTGGTAGAGCCCCGGTTTCGGATACCGGCGGTCGTGAGTTCAAATCCCACCGCCCTGACCATGCCGTCTTAGCTCAATGGTAGAGCGCGGGGTTGTGTCCCCCGAGACGATGGTTCGATCCCATCAGCCGGTTCCATTTTTCCCTTCGCCCCCTTAGCTCAATGACAGAGCGCGCCCCTCGTAAGGCCGAAACGTCGGTTTGATTCCGGCAGGGGGCACCATTTAATCGTGCATATCCTGCACGATTAGGCTTGCTCCACGAGGGACATCACCGCACGCAATTCTCTCGCGGCGCCGTTGTGGCTCTCCAGCGTCCCGGCCGGGGGGCGGCGAAAATCCGGCCGCTTCCCTGGAGTGGAACATGCCCACATTGAAGAAATCCGCCGCGAAGGCCGTCCGCAAGCCCACATCAAAAGCGGCCAACCGTTCCGGCAAGTCCCGCAAAAAGCCGCTCGCCGCCATCGCCATCACCGGTGGCGTCCGCCCGAGCTTCGATGAGATGATCGCCGACGCCACCCAGGGCGGCAAGATCGCTCCGTCGGTTCAGGAGCCGCAGCCCGTCATGGACTGGCTCGCGTATCTCCCGGCGCTGACGTTCGAGGCGCCGCGCTCATTCGACGTCAGCGCCGCGCGCGGAGCGCTCAAGGGCGACAGTGATGATGCCGTGGCGTTCATGTTTTTTGTGGAAGATGGCGGCGCGATAGGCGCATCCTTTTGGAACGCTTACGCCGACGGCCTGCGATCAGGCGTCCCGAACGAAACAGTCACGCGCATCGCGAAGCACCGGCTCGCACACTGGATCATGTGCGCCGAGGTGAGCGAGCCGGCCGGGCTCATCAGCGTTCGCGGAGCCCTACACCCGACGTCCGACTATCAGATCCACGAGACGGCCGGTCGCGCGGAAGAAGCCGCCGCGATCTGCAATCAGAAAACCCTCAACGACGCGCAGCGCTCCGTTGTCGAGGCGGCGGAAATGGACGCACGCTGGAATGAGACGGCGAAGGAGAGTTTCGACCCGTTCATCGCCGGCCTCGAAGAGAAGCGCCGCGAGGATGCACTCGACGCAGAAGCGCGCGCCGCTGCGCATGACAATCTACTATTGAGGGGCGCCAACGCCTCCCGCGATCGTGGCGCGAAAATGGTTGCTGACGCGGCCTGTTTCGCGGGCTTCCTCATCTTCTGCGGCATGTCGATCGCGGGCGTGCTCATCGCGGCGGCGCTGCAATGAGCGTCGACTTCGAGACGTTCGAGCTTGCCGCGCGCATCCGGCGGATGACGCCGGAAGCAATCGAGGCCGTAGCGGACGGCGTGTTGAAGGCCGGCGCCAAGGGCTTCGATCTCGCGGCAGACATTACGAAGTGGGCGGAATCACTCCGGCCCGCAGACATCAAAAAGGTGGACGCATAATGGCCGGTCTCAACGGCAAGGCTGTGCCGATCATCGGCGCCCCGAAAAACTTCACGCGGCCCGCTGAAGACGCGACCTTCATGTCGCGCGGACTCTACGATTGCATGCATTTCGTCGTGTCGAATTTCTCGATGCTGACGAAGCAGCTGATCCCGAAGTGGGGCGAGCCGATCGTGTTGAACCGCCCCATTGGTGGCGGGCTGCACGTCTCGACGACGTATCTTCTGCCGCCGGAGGATGAGACGGAGGGCGATCTTGTTGCGGCTCCGGCCAACGACGCGCCGCCGGAATGAAGCCCGCCGTCAAATTCATCGCAGTGCTCGGCATGATCGCCGCGATGATCGCTGCCTGGGCGTTCGCGGTGCTCACCGATGGATGAGTACCGGCCGATATGCGCCGACTGCGGCGGCTCCGGCCGCCCCGTCGGCGCTCCGTTGAAGTTGTGCGAGACGTGCGCCGGTTACGGCTGGATCGCGTCTGGCGAAGACGCGGTGAAGCGCGCGACGATGGCGCCGC
>JANNVF010000229.1:0-2928 GCA_031414315.1 Hyphomonadaceae bacterium
GCAAGGTGGCGGTGGTGCGCTTCAATCAATCGTGGGCCGACGCCGTCGCGCTCGACGCCCGCCTGCGCCAGACGATCCCCGCCGCGGTCGCCTACGCGGTGACGAGCGCCGATCCGGTCCGGGCCGCGACGGCGGCCGTCAAGGGCGGCGTTCCGGCGATCCTGCCCCGCGAAGCCGCGGTGCGCGTCGCCGAGATCCTGACCGACGGTCTTGCGACCGTGCGGGCGGGCCCCCGCGAGGTGGACCGCATCCTCATCGTCGACAACGAGGTCGCGACCCTCGCCCGTCTGTCCGAAGCCATGCTGTCCCGCGGCTACGAGGTCGAGACGACCGTCGACGGCGAGGAAGCGCTGCGCCTCATGCAGAAGAAGCCGTTCTCGCTCGCGGCCATCGGCGACAGCATCAGCCGGTACGCTGAACGCAACCCGGAGCTGTCGAACGCAGCGCGCATGCAGGGCGCCGATACGGCGGTGGCGTATGCGCCACATGATCCGTTGGTGCGCTGGCAACGCGGCGGCATTTACCTGGCCGTCGCGGCTGATGAACAGGCAGAGCGCTTGCTGCCGGCGGCCATTGCCGAGTTGCGCGCGGCCACCCAGGCCAGCCCCAACGATCACCGCCTCTGGCTGACGCTCGGACGCGCGCTGGAACGCGAGGGCGCAATGCTTGCGGCGCGCGCGGCGTTTCAGCGCGCCGTCGAACTCGCGCCCAATCATTTCGATCCGCAATGGGGCCTGGGCAATCACCTGTTACGCGCGGGCGAAAGCGAAGCGGCTTTCGCCACCTTGCGGAGTTCCTCCACGCGATCGCGCGGGGTCTTGATGCCGTAGATCTGTTCCGGGGTTTTCGTGAACGGGCGCGTCACGAAACGGTTGATCGAATGCGCCGTATCGGCGCAGCCCGACGCGAACAGTAGGCAGCCTAAGGCCCAAACCGCCAAGCTGGAAAGCCGGCCGTGCATGGCAACTCAGAATTGGAGGAAGACGGGAACCAACCGATAGGTAGCGGCTTGTAGCAAATGCCGCCCGGCCGTTCCAGGTCACTTCCGGCCAGCGCCTGAGGCAGGGTAAAAAAGATCGAGAATCTCCGCCACGAGCTGGCTTTTACCACGCTAGCACCCTGGGCGAATCGCAATGGTCTGGCGCGGCCCCCCCGTGCTATGATGGAACGTAGCTACGCCACTCTCCTTGCCGGCAATCGTCCGGCCTGCCGGTCGGGTTTCCCGTGAAGCACCTTATTCTCTCCCTGTTCGTTGCCGCTTGGTGGGCAGCTTCGGCCCACGCGGTTGAGCACGTCACGCTGCGCCACAATGGCCAAGAGCGCACGGTGTCTGGCAAGGTCGTGGTCACGGCCGCAGACGGAGGCATCTTGTTGTTGGCCGCCGACGGCACGCTGTGGGCTGTCGAGCCAGCCGACCTGATCAAACGCAGTGGCGAGGACGGCCCGCTGCAGCCGCTAGCGGCCGACGCCCTGGGCCGGCAAGTACTCAGCGAGCTGCCAGCCGGCTTCGAAGTTTATCGCACGCATCACTATCTGATCTGCTACAACACCTCGCGCGAGTACGCCGCCTGGTGCGGCGCGCTATTCGAGCGGCTCTACATGGGCTTTACCAACTACTGGTCGCGCAAGGGCATGAAGCTCGCGGAGCCCGAGTTTCCGCTGGTCGCCGTCGTGTTCAATTCGCGCCAGGCTTACACCGAGTATTCCAAGGCCGAGCTAGGCGACGCGGCCGACTCGATCGTCGGCTACTATAGCTTGCGCACCAATCGCATCACGATGTGCGATCTGACGGGCATCGAATCGCTGCGGGCCGCTGGCGACCGCCGTTCGAGCGCGGCGCAAATCAAACAGATGCTCGCCCGCCCCGAGGCGGAACAATCCGTGGCCACCATCATTCACGAAGCCACGCACCAGATCGCCTTCAACAGCGGGTTGCAAACCCGCTTCGCCGACATCCCCTTGTGGGTTAGCGAGGGGTTGGCCGTGTTCTTTGAAACGCCCGACCTGGACAGCGCTCGCGGGTGGCGCACGATCGGCGCGCTGAATGCCGGTCGCCTCGCGCAGTTTCGCCGTTACCTGGCCACGCGCCCGCATACGTCGCTCAAAACGTTGATCTCCGACGACAAGCGCATCCGCGATACGCGCACGGCCCTTGATGCCTACGCCGAGGCCTGGGCCCTCAATTACTATCTACTGCACCACCACCCGCGGCAGTATGTGGCCTACTTGCAGATGCTCTCCGAAAAGCCGCAGCTCCTATGGGACGATCCCGAGACGCGCGTGGCCGATTTCCAGAAGGCGTTTGGCGAGAACCTGGGACGACTGGACAACGACTTCGTGCGGTACATGCAGAAGTTGAAGTAGCGGTCTGAATTCCTGCGAGCTAATGTGCAATTGCGCAGCCCCGCGATACTCTTTCGCCGAGGTCGTCGTCGTGGCTATAATCGACGCAGACGTTAAGCTCGCGTCGCCGAGCAATTCGTCCGCTCCTTCCTGCCACGACCTCTGCAAAGGAACCTACCGATGGCCGATCCGCATGCCGCTAGCTCCGCTGGCCAACCGTCGCGCCGCGAGTTTCTCATGTCATCGTCAGCGCTGGTCGCCGGCGGAGCCTTGGCCTCGGGCCTGCTCGTGAGCCGTTCGGCCCATGCTTCCGGCAGCGACGTGCTCAAGATCGGTCTGATTGGTTGCGGCGGACGCGGCACCGGCGCGGTGGGCAATGCGTTTGCGGCCGATCCGAATATCAAGCTTGTGGCTATCGGCGATGCGTTTGAAGATCGGGCCAAGAGTAGCCTCGAACAAC
The DNA here is from genome assembly GCA_031414315.1 of Hyphomonadaceae bacterium. GTDB lineage: Bacteria > Pseudomonadota > Alphaproteobacteria > Caulobacterales > Aquidulcibacteraceae > VFBF01. Next base: position 2,804 of record JANNVF010000229.1, read on the forward strand.
TCCGCAAAGCCGACGCCACCCGCGTCGCCGTCGAGCCGGATCACGTGTTCACCGGTTTCGATGCCTTTGAAAAGGTACTGGCCACTGACGTCGACGTGGTGATCCTGGCCACGCCACCGCACTTT
>JANNVF010000230.1:0-3616 GCA_031414315.1 Hyphomonadaceae bacterium
CAGCGCGATCGGCAGCTCGCTGTAGCCGGGGGCCGCCACATCGACCGCCTGAATGGTCGCCACTTCAACGCCGCCTTCGGCGGTGCGCGGCCGCAGGTAGGGGTTCAGGTCGAGGGAGATGATCTCCAGCCGGCCGCTGAGCAGCGGTGTCCGGCCGGCGGTTTCCAGCAGGAAATCGCCCCTGCTCTGCACCTCGTCGATCTTGATCGCCGTGTTGTCGAACGCAAAGCGGCGGGGACCAACGGTCAGGTGGCCGCCGATCTCGAACGCCTCGAAGCCCGGCCCAGCGCCCATCGGCGTGCCCGCCCAGGCGGTGAGCCCGCGCAGGCTGGGACCGGAGGCCGTGATGTCTCCGGCAAGGCCACCGGTGCGCACGTCGAGATCGCCGGTCAGTGTCGCCTTGATCGGCGCCGCGTCGATCGTGAACGTGATCGGGGTCGCCTGCCCGGTCATCAGCGCGCGGAACTTGCCAGCGGTCAGGTCGATCGCGGCCCGCTGTTCCCGGAATGTCACCTCGCCATCCACGTCGAGTGCGGAATCCAGATCCTTCAGGTCGGCCTTCAGGTCCACGTCGTCGAGCCCGTACGAGGACTTGGTGCGCAGGTTGGCGTAGGAAATTCGTCCGTCAGTGATGGTCATGCCGTCCAGACTGACGGACTCCACCCGTGGCCGCGTCCCCGGCGCGGCGGGCGGCGCGGGCATCGTGGGCTTCAGGACCCAGTTCGGCCGGCCCTCCGCATCAACCTCCAGCGCCAGAACCGGCTCCACCAGCACGATCCGGCTCACCTCCAGCCGGCGCTGCAGCAGCGGCTTCAGCGCCAGCCCGAGCACGATCTCCTTGGCCTCCAACAACTGTGGCGCTGTCCCGTTGACGACATTGGCCAGGATCACGTCCTGCCCCTTGAAGCCGATGGCGGGCCAGACCGAGATCGACACCGGCCCGCGGATCGCGAAGTCCCGCCCGGTGGCGAGCTTCACGCGCTTTACGATCTCCGCGCGCGCATCGAATTGTGACAGGAACCACCAGGCCGCCGCACCGCCGCCGGCAAACACCAGCGCCACGATCAGGCCGAGCACCAGGATCACTCTTCTCATCGCGCGGCCTCCGCACCACATAGCGTGGGGATGAAACCATCCCGGTTGCGAAACATTAGCCTGCCGGGGCCCGCCCCGCCATGTCTGCCGCGACTGCGCAAGAACGAGGCGCCTTCGGGCCGTGCCCGGGGCGAGCGGCACTAACCGCTTGCGCCGACCACAGCGCGGCGCGCACATTGCAGTCACGGAAGCGGGGCACATTGGACGGGCGCGGCAAACGCAGGCTCGTTGGTTGGCGCTGAGATCGAGCGCCAGCCGCAAGCGGCAGATTCTGCGCCAGTTGGTAACATAACGAACGCACCGGCGCCTGAATCGCACTACATCATGTAACGTGCAGAAGGCGCCTGCGATCTTCGGTTAGCGGATTGGAGCGATGATGCCGTCGGAAGATCTTTTCCAGAGTTACGCACGCACCTACGACCAGCGTCGCGAAACGGAAATGTCGCTGCAGGACTATCTCAAGGCCTGCCGCGATGATCCCATGACCTACGCCACGGCGGCGGAGCGCCTGCTTGCCGCGATCGGCAACCCGGAAGTGATCGACACCGCGAAGGATGCGCGCCTCGGCCGCATCTTCATGAACCGCACGATCCGCATCTATCCGGCGTTCCCTGATTTCTACGGCATGGAAGACACGATCGAGCGCATCGTCTCGTTCCTGCGCCACGCCGCACAAGGTCTCGAAGAGCGCAAACAGATTCTCTACCTGCTCGGCCCGGTCGGCGGCGGCAAGTCGTCGCTCGCGGAGAAGATCAAGGCGCTGATCGAGCTGCAGCCGATCTACGTGCTGAAGGCCGGCGACCAGCTTTCCCCCGTGTTCGAAAGCCCGCTGGGCCTGTTCGACCCCGAAATCCTCGGCGCACGCATGGAAGAGGACTACGGCATTCCACGCCGGCGCCTTACGGGCCTGATGAGCCCGTGGGCGGTGAAGCGGCTCGACGAATTCGAGGGCGACATATCCAAATTCCGCGTCGCCAAGATCAACCCGTCGCGGCTGCGCCAGATCGGCGTGTCCAAGACCGAGCCGGGCGACGAGAACAACCAGGACGTCTCCGCGCTGGTTGGCAAGGTGGATATCCGCAAGCTGGAATCCTACGCGCAGAACGATCCGGACGCGTACTCGTTTTCCGGCGGCCTCAACCGCGCCAATCAGGGCGTGCTTGAGTTCGTCGAAATGTTCAAAGCGCCGATCAAGATGCTGCACCCCCTGCTCACCGCGACGCAGGAACAGAACTACGTCGGCACCGAGAACGTCGGCGGCATTCCGTTCACCGGCATCGTGTTGGCGCACTCCAACGAGAGCGAGTGGCAGAGCTTCAAGAACAACAAGAACAACGAAGCCTTCATCGACCGGATCTTCGTGATCAAGGTGCCGTACGTGCTCCGCGTCGAGGAAGAGGAGCGCATCTACGACAAGCTGGTGCGCAGTTCCGAACTGGCGCCGGCGCCCTGCGCGCCGGGGACGCTGGAAATGCTCGCGCGCTTTGCGGTGCTCTCGCGCTTGAAGACGCACGAGAACTCCAACCTCTACACCAAGATGCGCGTGTATGACGGCGAGAGCCTGAAGGAAGTCGATCCGAAGGCCCGCTCGCTGCAGGAATACAAGGACGCCGCCGGTGTCGACGAAGGCATGGACGGCGTCTCGACGCGGTTTGCCTTCAAGGTGCTCGCGGCGACGTTCAACTACGACACCACCGAGATCGCCGCCGATCCGGTGCACCTCATGTACGTGCTGGAACAGGCCATCAAGCGCGAGCAGTTCCCGGCCGACACCGAGGGCCGCTATCTGGAATTCATCAAGGCCGATCTCGCGCCGCGCTACGCGGAGTTCATCGGCCACGAAATCCAGAAGGCATACCTCGAAAGCTACCACGACTACGGCCAGAACCTGTTCGACCGCTACGTGGACTACGCCGACGCGTGGATCGAGGACATCGACTTCAAGGATCCCGACACCGGCCAATTGCTCAATCGCGAACTGCTCAACCAGGAACTCTCGAAAATCGAGAAGGCCGCCGGCATCGCCAACCCGAAGGACTTCCGCAACGAGGTGGTGAAGTTCACGCTGCGCGCGCGCGCCGGCCATGGCGGGCGCAACCCGTCTTGGACGAGCTACGAAAAAATTCGCGAAGTTATCGAGCGTCGCATGTTCTCGCAGGTGGAGGATCTCCTCCCGGTCATCAGCTTCGGCTCGAAGAAGGACAGTGACACCGAGAAGAAGCACGACGAATTCGTGCTGCGGATGGTGGAGCGCGGCTACACCGAACGGCAGGTGCGCCGGCTGGTGGAGTGGTACATGCGCGTGAAGCAGGCGGGGTAAGCGCCGGCTCACGCGAGAGGACTGGGAACCGCATGCAGGTCATCGACCGACGCCTCAATCCCGGCGGCAAATCGCTCGCCAACCGGCAGCGCTTCATCCGCCGCGCGCGTGCGCTGGTGAAACGCGCGGTGCGCGAGGCGAGCGCGGGGCGCAGCATCAAGGACATCGACCGCGGCGGCGAAGTGGCGATCCCGATCGATG
>JANNVF010000231.1:0-8631 GCA_031414315.1 Hyphomonadaceae bacterium
ATCAACTTCATCACCACCATCCTCAACATGCGCGCGCCGGGGATGACCCTGCACAAGATGCCGCTGTTCGTGTGGTCGATCCTGGTGACGGCGTTCCTGCTGCTACTGTCGCTGCCGGTGCTGGCCGGTGCGATCACCATGCTGCTGACCGACCGTAATTTCGGCACCACCTTCTTCGATGCCACCGGCGGCGGCGATCCGGTGCTCTATCAGCATCTGTTCTGGTTCTTCGGTCACCCCGAAGTCTCCATCATGATCCTGCCCGGCTTCGGCATTGTCAGCCACATCATCTCGACCTTTTCGTTGAAGCCGATCTTCGGTTACCTTGGCATGGCCTACGCCATGGTGGCGATCGGCGTCGTCGGCTTCGTCGTCTGGGCGCACCACATGTTCATCTCGGGCATGGACGTGGACACGCGCGCCTACTTCATGGCCGCCACGATGATCATCGCGGTGCCCACGGGCATCAAGATCTTCTCGTGGATTGCGACGTTGTGGGGTGGATCGATCACATTCAAGTCGCCGCTGGTCTGGGCGATGGGCATGATCTTCCTGTTCACCGTTGGCGGGGTCACCGGCGTGGTGCTGGCCAATGGCGGCGTCGACGACGTGCTGCATGATACTTATTACGTGGTAGCACACTTCCATTACGTGCTGTCGATGGGTGCGGTCTTCTCGATTTTTGCCGGCTTCTTCTATTGGTTTCCCAAGATGAGTGGCCGGATGCATTCGGAATTCCTCTCTCATCTCCAGTTCTGGGTGTTCTTCGTGGGCGTGAACCTCGTATTTTTTCCGCAGCACTTCCTGGGCCTGCAGGGCATGCCGCGCCGTTACGCGGACTATCCGGAAGGCTTCGCTTACTGGAACCACATCTCGTCGATCGGCTACGTGATCGCCGGCGTCGGCACGCTCATCTTCCTGTTCATGTGCCTCGACACCTTTATCCTGCGTCGCCGCAAGCTCGCGCCCGCGGAGAACATGAGCCCCTGGGGTGACGGCGCCACGACACTGGAGTGGACGCTGTCGTCGCCGCCGCCGTTCCACCAGTTCAACGAGTTGCCGGTGATCGCACCAGAGAAGCATCACTAGCGTCAGCCGTTCCCGCACGCGGGAACCGGTTGGGAGTTTGAAGTGACCATCGCCGTTGACTCCTCGCGCCCGGCGACAGCCGGCGACTACATCGCGCTTCTCAAGCCGCGCGTGATGTCACTTGTGGTGTTCACCGCGCTCGCGGGCTGGCTCGCGGCGCCCGGTGACGTCAGCCCGGTGCTGGCGTTCGCGGCAATCTTCGCCATCGCGGCCGGCGCGGGTGCGGCCGGCGCGCTCAACATGTGGTTCGACGCCGACATCGATGCGAAGATGAAGCGCACGCGCCTGCGTCCGGTGCCGTCGGGCCGCGTCAGCAGCGCCGATGCGCTCGCCATGGGCGTGGTGATCGCGGTGCTGGCGGTGACGACCATGGCGCTGGCTGCGGGTTGGCTCGCCGCCGGATTGCTCGCCTTCACCATCGCGTTCTACGCGCTCGTCTACACCATGTGGCTGAAGCGGCGGACGCCGCAGAACATCGTCATCGGCGGGCTTGCGGGCGCGTTGCCGCCGGCGGTGGCGTGGGCGGCCAAGACCGGCGGCCTCGGCCTCGATCCGCTGTTGCTGGTGCTGATCATCTTCATGTGGACGCCGCCGCACTTCTGGGCGCTGGCGCTCTACCAGCGCGGCGACTACGCCGCCGCTGGCGTGCCGATGCTGCCGGTAACGCACGGCGCCAAGGCCACGCGCACGCAGATCCTGATCTACACGCTGCTGCTCGCGCCGCTCGGTATGGCGCCGGTGCTCACCGGGCTCGGTGGCTGGGTCTATGCGGTGGTGGCGGCGCTCGGCGGGGCGGGCTTCATCACGCTGGCCATCCGCGTCGCCCGCTCGAAGGCGGGCGAAGGCGCCACGACAGCCGGTGAGATCTACGCGGCGGGCGCCGATGACCGTCTGGCGCGCAACCTCTTCGTGTTTTCCATCCTCTACCTGTTCGTGCTGTTCGCCGCGCTGATCGCCGAACATGGGCTCGGGCTCTACGCGCCGGTGTTTGCGCGGTGAAACTCTCCGATGACGAAGTCCGCGCCCGCGGGCGCCGCAACGTGATCATCGCCCTGGCGTTGCTCGCGTTCGTGGCGTTGGTGTTCGTGATCACCCTGACCAAGCTCCGCGACGGCATCGTGCTCGGGCCGGGCTGACATGGCCACGTCGCGCAAATCCGCCATGCTGGTGGCCATCTGCGTCGGCATCGTCGCGGGCATGCTCGCGCTGGCGCTCTCGGCGGCGCCGCTCTACGCCGCATTCTGCCGCGTGACCGGTTTTGGCGGCACCACGCAGGTCGCCACCAAGGCTCCCAGCCGCATCCTCGACCGCACCATCGAGGTGCGCTTCGACGTCAACGTGCCGCCCGGCGTGCCGCTCGAATTCACCACGGATCAGACGAGCCAGACGCTGCACATCGGCGAGACCGGGCTGGCGTTCTTCACCGTCAAGAACCTCTCCGACCAGCCGGTGACGGCGGTGGCCAGCTACAACGTCACCCCGCACCTCACCGGCGCGTATTTCCAGAAACTGCAATGCTTCTGCTTCAAGGAGCGCGTGTTCGCGCCCGGCGAGACCGCCCAGCTGCCGGTGATCTACTTCGTAGATCCGGGCCTGGTGGACGACCGCGAAACGCGGGACACGCCAACGATCACACTGAGCTATACGTATTATGAGAAGGTGGGCTGACAGTCCGTACCGCCGGCTTCAGCCGGCATGTCTTTTCCAAAGGGCCAGCTGAGGACGGCGGTACGGGAAAACCGCCAAACTGACGCAAGCCCTTGTGCTTGGCTCCTCCCCCGACGCGGGCTAAACAGCCCCTGAGTTCAGGATTCCGGCCCGGAAAGCGCACCCATGGCAAGCCACGGCGACGTCAAGCACAGCTACCATCTGGTCAACCCGAGCGCGTGGCCGGTGGTCGGCTCGCTCTCGCTCTTCGTCCTCGCCATCGGCGCGGTGGTGGCGATGAAGGGCCTGGCTGCTGAGGACGCGGGCCCCGGTCTGCTGGCGAAGGGAAACCTCATCCTGCTCGGCGCCGGCTTCGCGGGCGTGATCGGCACGATGATCGGCTGGTGGGCCGATGTGATCAAGGAAGGCCGGCAGGGCTATCACACCGAGGTCGTCGACATCCACCTGCGCTATGGGATGATCCTGTTCATCGCGTCGGAAGTGATGTTCTTCGTCGCGTGGTTCTGGGCCTATTTCGAAATGGCGATCTTCCACGGCGCGCGCGCTGACTGGATCATCGCCGGCGATCCCGCCGCCATGGCCGCATGGGCGCACTGGCCCCCGCCGAACGTCGAAACGTTCGATCCGTTCCATCTGCCGCTGATGAATACGCTGATCCTGCTGCTTTCGGGCACGACGGTGACATGGGCGCACCACGCGCTGCAGACCGGTGATCGCGCCGGCGCGCGCCTCGGCCTCATCTTCACGGTCGTTCTCGGCGCGCTGTTCACCTACATCCAGTTCGGCATCGAATACCCCGAAGCGGGCTTTGCCTACGGCAACACGGGCACGGAGACGCACGCCAACCTCTACGGCTCGACGTTCTTCATGGCCACGGGCTTCCACGGCGTGCACGTGATCATCGGCACGATCTTCCTCGGCGTGTGCCTGCTGCGCCTGATGGCTGGCCAGTTCACGCCGCAGAAGCACTTCGGCCTGGAAGCCGCCGCCTGGTACTGGCACTTCGTCGACGTGGTCTGGCTGTTCCTGTTCGCGTTCGTCTACGTGACGCCGAAGCTGGCGATGGAAGGCTAGCGGGGTGACCGTTCCCAACGCGGTCCTGGCCGGTATTCGCGGCCGGTGTCCGCGCTGCGGGAAGGGGCCGCTGTTCTCGAAGTACCTGCGCCTTGTACAGAACTGCGCTTCGTGCGGCGCCGATTTCTCGATGGCCGATGTCGGGGATGGCGCGACCGTGTTCGTGATCCTGATCGTCGGCGCGCTGGTGGTGCCGGTCGCGTTCGTCATGCAGATGGTGTTTCACTGGGCGCCGTGGGCGAGCGCGGTGCTCGCGTGCGTGCTGACCCTGATCCTCTCGCTGGTGCTGCTGCCGGTCGCCAAGGGCGTGCTGTTCACGCTGCAGTGGACGCACAAGGCGGGCGAGGGGCGCGTGGAGTGACATGCGCCTCCGCCTGAACCCGCTGCCGGTGCTGAGCGTCTTGAGCGCGATCGCGTTCGTGATCCTCATCGCCTTCGGCCAGTGGCAATGGAGCCGCTACCAGGAAAAGCGGCTGCTGAAGGCCACTGTGCCGGACACCGTCGCGCTCGAGCCGTTCACGCCGCTGCCGGATGCGCTGCAACTGGTGTTCGGCGTCCGCGACGGGGCGCCCGGCTGGCGGGTGTTCGAGCCGGTGCGCTACGGCGACCGTGTGGTGTTCGTGGACGCAGGCTTCATCCCCGGCGCCGAGCCGCCGGACTGGCGCGCGACCGCGCCATCGCGCGCGCTGGAGGAAGCGCGTGCGGTCTCGGGTGAAGTCGTGCGTCCGAAACGCCCCAGCGCGCTCGCGCCGAAAGCCGACCCGCTGCGCCGCCTCTGGTATCAGGTGGATCTCGCCGCCATGACCGCCGCCGCCGGCCTCGCCGGCCCGGAGTCGTCTGCCGAAACCTACTACGTCGCCATGCCCTACATCGGGCCCACCGGCGCGGCCGAACCCAACCCGTTCGCGCACCTGGGCGCCTCCGAAGCGCTGCCACCGGAGCGCCACTTCGGCTACGCGCTGACATGGTGGGGATTGGCGGGCGCGCTCGTGGGTGTTTACTTGGCCTTCCACGCCCGCCTGGGCCGTCTCGTGATCAAATGAAATACGTCTCCACCCGCGGCGCCGCGCCGCCGGTTTCCTTCCTCGACGCCGTGCTGGCGGGGCTTGCGCCCGACGGGGGATTGTATGTGCCGGAGAGCTGGCCGGCGGTCTTCAAAAGCGCCATCGCGCGCCGCAATGTCGCAAACGGGCATTTCACCTTCACCGCAATGAACGTGCTCAAGGCGTTTGCCGGCGATGACATCGGCTGGGAAGAAACGTCGCCGCTCGTCAACGACGCCTATATCGGCCACCCGGAGGTCGAACCGTGGTTGCCGCCATTCGATAGTGAGGCCGTCGCACCGCTCGTACACGTCGGCCCCGGCGACTGGGTGCTGGAGCTGTTTCATGGCCCTTCGCTGTCGTTCAAGGACGTGGCGATGCAGCTCATCGGGCCGCTCTACGAATACGCGCTGGCCAAGCGCGACCGGCGCCTCAGCGTGGTGTGCGCCACGTCGGGCGACACCGGCGGCGCTGCGGTGGAGGCGCTGAAGGGCCGCGCGCGCATCGACCTCTTCGTACTGCTGCCGAAGGGGCGTGTCTCCGAAGTCCAGAGACGTTTCATGACGACCTCCGGCGCCGCCAACGTGCACGCGATCGAGATCGACGGTGATTTCGACGCATGTCAGGCCATCGTGAAGTCCTTGTTTGCCGACGCGGACTTTGCAACGCGTGCGTCGCTCTCCGGCGTCAATTCCATCAACTGGGCGCGCATCGTCGCGCAGTCGGTCTACTTCCACATCGCCGCGAATATCCTGTGCGCGCCCGGCCCCGTGAACTTCGTCGTTCCCACGGGCAATTTCGGCGACGCCTTCTCGGGATATGTCGCCAAACGCATGGGCGCGCCCATCGGCCGGATCGTGATGGCGACCAATGCCAATGACATCCTTGCGCGTACTTTGGCTACCGGCCGCTATGAGCGCGCCGCGCAGTCCCACCCAACGTTGTCGCCGGCAATGGATATCCAGGTCGCCAGCAACTTCGAACGTATTCTATTCGAGGGGCTCGACCGCGACGGGGACGCCGTACGCCGTCTCTACGAACAGTTCGCGCAATCCGGCGGATTTGATGTTCCTGCGCCGGCGCTGGCGTTTCTGCGCGAACATTTCGATGCGGTGTCGGTCGATGACACCGAAACGGTCGAGGGAATGCAGAATTTTGCATACGCCGCATGTCCGCACACCGCAGTGGGACTATATGCGCGCACAAAACTGGATCCACCGATCGGCGCGCCGCTTGTCACGCTCGCGACCGCGCACCCGGCGAAGTTTCCCGAAACCATCGAAGCCGCCACCGGAAAGCGGCCGGCGCTTCCGGAAAAGTGTGCCGACCTGATGCAGCGCCCCGAACGCGCCGATCCGCTACCCAATGACGTCGAGGTCGTGAAGCGCTACGTGCGCGAGAGGTCGCGGGCGTGGCGCTGATGGAGCCCGAACTCATCACCCTCGACAACGGCGTCCGCCTCGCGCTCGATCCCATGCCTGGGCTGGAGACCGCGGCGCTTGGCGTCTGGGTGCGGGTCGGCGCGCGCTGGGAGAAGGCCGAAGAGAACGGCATCGCGCATCTGTTCGAGCACATGGCGTTCAAGGGCGCCGGTGGGCGCGACGCGCTGGCGTTCGCCGAAGCGATCGAGAATGTCGGCGGCTATCTCAACGCCGCCACCAGCCATGAACGCACGTCCTACACCGCGCGCGTCACCTCCGAGCACGCGCCGTTCGCGCTCCACATGCTCGCCGACATGATCCTCGAGCCGCACTGGATCGCGAGCGATCTGGAGAAGGAGAAGGGCGTCGTCTCGCAGGAGCGCGGCGAGGCGTTCGACCAGCCGGACGACCGCATTTTCGAAATCCATCAGGCAGCGGTCTTCCCCGATCATCCGCTCGGCCGCCCGATCCTCGGGCTTGAAGAAACCGTCGCGGCCACAACCATCGATGCGCTGCGCGCGTTCCGCGATGCGCACACCACGCCGTCGCGCGTCGTGGTCTGCGTCTCTGGCGGCTACGACCGCGATGCGGTGATCGAGACGGCGCGCGCCCGCTTCGGCAAGGTCAACGCGGGCGCTGACATCGCCGCCGCGCCCGCTCAGGTGACGAGCGGAGAGGCCGTCGAGGCGCGCAAGCTCGAACAGACGCACCTCGTGTTCTCGGGCGCCGCGCCCGCCGCCGGCGCAACCGACGCGACCGCCTCGTGGATATTCTCGGAAATCTTTGGCGGCGGGATGGCGTCGCGTCTCTTTCAGGACGTGCGCGAGACGCGCGGCCTCGTCTACGCGATCCACTCCTGGCTCGACATCTACGACGACGTGGGCCGTGTCGGCGTCTACGCCGGCTGCGATGCGAAGAACGCGAAGACCGTGGCGCAGTGCGTGGCCGATGCGTTCGAGGCGCTGGCCAGGGACGGCCCCACCGAGGCCGAGATGGCGCGGGCGAAAGCCGTGGTCTCGGCGCAGACCCTGATGGGCGCGGAGGCCCCGCTGGCGCGGACGGAGGCGCGCGCGGCGCAGGTGTTCCTGCGCGGCCGACTTGTGCCGTTTTCGGAATTGCGCACCCGGATCGCCGCCGTCACCGCCGAGGATGTGCGCCGGCTTGCGGCGTTCGCCATCGCCGGCCCGGTCGCGGCATCTGCTATTGGTCCCAAGTCAGGGCTTGGCGCGGCCGGCGCCTTTCGTGCACGTTTCACCTGATGGCTCTGCTCAAACCCGACGATGGCGTGCGCCGGCTCGATGGCGGCGGCATTTACCTGCGCCACCCCGAGGCCCGGGACTACCAGGACTGGGCCGATCTCCGCGAAACCAGCCGCGCGTTCCTGAGCCCGTGGGAGCCGACGTGGGCGGAGGATGAACTCTCCCGCGCCTCGTTCCGCTACAAGCTGCGCCGCTACACCGAAGATGCGCGCGACGGGCGTGCGTATGCGTTCTTTCTCTTCCGCGCGCGCGACAATGTTCTCGTCGGCGGCGCCACGCTCAGCCGTGTGCAGCGCGGGGTCGCGATGTCGTGTTCGCTCGGTTACTGGATCGGCGCGCCGCATGCACGCCGCGGCCACACGAGCGCTGGCGTGCGCCGGCTCGCAAGATTTGCTTTTGATGACCTCGGATTGCATCGCGTCGAAGCCGCATGCCAGCCCGACAACGAGCCGTCGCGCACGCTGCTCGCCAAGGTCGGCTTCACCGCCGAGGGTCTGGCGCGCGCGTATCTCAAGATCGATGGCGACTGGCGCGATCACCTCCTGTTCGCGATGGTCTCGGGCGATCCAATTCTGTAGCGATCACACTCTGGACTTGCGCGCGCAATCAGCCAACATCGCGTCATGCCCAATCAGATCGCCCGCGACGCGCTCTTCCGTGACATCGAACGCGCCCTGGCGACCGACGAGTTCGAGCCGGTGTTCCAGCCCGTCGCGCGGCTCACTGATGGCGCGCTCGCAGGCTTTGAAGCGCTGGCGCGGTGGCGGCGCGCGCCGGAGACGCTGACGGAGCCTTCGGTGTTCATCGCCGAGGCGCTGGCGCGCAATCTCATGGGCGAGATCAGCCGGCGCATCCTGCTGGCGGCCTGCGCGATCATGCGCGGCTGGCGCGCCGAGGGCGTGGATGGCGTGTTCATGTCAGTGAACATCGTCGGTCAGGATCTGGAGCGCGAAGCGTTCGTCACCGAAACGCTCGATATCCTGCGCGCGGCGGATCTGCCGCCGGGCGTGATCCGGCTTGAGGTGACCGAGCAGCAGGTGCTGCGTGATCCGCCGCTGATCGCGCGCCAGCTCGCGC
>JANNVF010000232.1:0-5527 GCA_031414315.1 Hyphomonadaceae bacterium
CGAGATGACGGCGCGCGCGCAGGAGAACATGAAGCTGATGTCGCCCGACGCGATGATGCGCTCGTGGATGGCGTTCGGCGGGCAGGCGCAGGAGGGCTTCATGAAGATGATGACCAGCGCCGCCGGCGGCTCCCGCAACGAATGAGCCCGAAGAAATGAATGGGGCGGCGACGATCTTCGCCCTCGCCAGCGGCGCGGGGCGGGCAGGCGTCGCCGTCATCCGGATCTCCGGCCCGGGCGCGGGCGCCGGACTTAAGGCGCTGACCGGGCGCGATCTCCCTGCTCCGCGTCTCGCCGCGCGTCGCAGTCTCACCAGTTCTGACGGCCAACCGCTCGACGACGCGCTGGCGCTCTGGTTCCCCGCCCCTGCAAGTTTCACCGGCGAAGACGTCGCCGAACTTCACATTCATGGCGGACACGCGGTGATCGCCGCCATCTCGGAAGCGCTGGTACATAAGGGCTTTCGGCTCGCGGAGCCCGGCGAGTTCAGCCGCCGCGCGTTCGAGAACGGCAAGCTGGACCTCACCGCTGCGGAAGGCATCGCCGACCTCGTCGACGCCGAGACCGAAGGCCAGCGGCGCCAGGCGCTGCGGCAGGTGCAGGGCGGGCTGGCAAAGGTCTACGACGGCTGGCGCGGTCGCCTGCTCACCGCACTCGCCCTGCTCGACGCCGAGATCGACTTTCCGGACGAGGACCTGCCGGACGGCGTCGCCCGCCGCGCCACGCCGACCATCGCTGCGCTGGCCGACGACATGGCGGCTCACCTCGCCGACGGCGCGCGCGGCGAGCGCGTGCGTGACGGCTATCGGATCGCGATCATCGGCCCGCCGAATGCTGGAAAGTCGAGCCTGCTCAATGCGTTGGCCCGCCGCGAGGCTGCCATCGTCTCCGACGTGCCGGGCACTACGCGCGACGTGGTTGAGGTGCGTCTGGTGCTGGCGGGTTTCCCGGTCTGGATCGCGGACACGGCGGGGCTTCGTGAGGCGCGGGACGCCATCGAGAGCGAGGGCGTGCGCCGGGCGCTGGAGCGGGCCTCGGAAGCCGATCTGCGGTTGGTCGTCGTGGAAGGCGGCGCGACGAGCCTTCCTGGCGACCTGACCAACGCGGTGCGCGACGGCGACGTCCTGATCCTGTCGAAGGCGGACCTCGGGATTGGCGACCGTAGTGCGTTGCTGGAAGGTCTGGCCGAAACGCTCGAGGTCGAGGTGCTGCCGGTTTCGGTCCGCACGGAGGAAGGATTGCCGGCGTTACTCGCGCTACTCTCGGCGCGGGCGGCGGCGGACCTCTCCGCTCAGGAAGCCCCAGCTTTGAGCCGCGCGCGTCACCGGCTGCTCGTGCAGGAAGCGGAAGCGGCGCTGCGGAACATTCATCATGAATTCGGCGTTGAGCTGGTGGCGGAAGATGTCCGCCTCGCGGCCCGCGCCATCGGCCGCCTCACCGGCCGTATCGATGTTGAAGACGTGCTGGGCGAGATCTTCGCGTCGTTCTGCATCGGTAAGTAGCGCGCACGGTTTTATGAGTGAATACAACGCTGTTCCACGCGAAACAGGTTGAGGCGCGTTAAGCGGTTACCGGCGCACCACCAGCCTGACCCCGCCATCAAATGTCGGCTGCGACCGGAGCGCGCCGTACTTGTGATCCCAGACGCCACCGGCGAGGTCGGCGGACAGCGTCGCCACGAACCGGAGCTCTACGTCCGGGCCCACGAAGCGCCAGCTCGACTGCGCGGCCCGTACGGCCGGATCGAGCATCCGCTCCGGTCGGCCATAGAACGCCTCGGCGAAGCCGTCCGTGCAGTCGAGTGGGACCGGAACCACTTCGACGTCCACCCGCCCTGCCCAACCCCCGGACAGTCCGGCGACCAAGGTCTGGATCGGCGGCATGCGGCGGCGCTCCACCGCGACCCGCTCCGCCTGGTAGTCCGAGAACCACGAGCCGCCCACGGCGTCCGGGTCGGCGGTCAAGATCAGAATCGGGCCTCGGGTCACGCGCCGCAGCTCGGCTAACCCCTTGGCCAGATCCGGCCACTGGTGGACGGTCACCATCGCCATGCTGGCGTCGATGGACTGGTCGTCGAGCGGCAGCGCCTCGGCCACGCCGGCAATGGCCGGGACCCTGTGCGGCAGCCTTTGCGCTCGCATCGCGGCGGCCGGTTCGATGGCGATCACGTGGCGATCTGTCGGTTCGTAGGAGCCCGCGCCTGCGCCAATGTTCAGTACAGTCCTCGCCGACCCGAGCGCGGCATGCACCTGCGCCTCGATGCGGGGATCGGCCTGCCGTTGGAGCGCGTAGCCCTGGCCCGCCAGATCGTAGTCGACGTCTCCGGCCGGCCCGCTTGTCATCGGAATCTTCTTTTCTGGAAAGGTTTGGACAACCTGTTTCGCGTGGAACGTCAGACGCTTAGCGCCTTCCCCATGCGGATCAGCGGCACGCCGACACCGTTCGAGGTTCGCGCGAAAAACCGCTCTATCTCATCATAACCGCAGGCGCGGTAGAGCGGCTCGCCCGCTAGTGTCGCAGCCAGCTCGGCGCGCCGGAATCCATCATTGGCGGCCGCAGCCTCGCAGGCATCCAACACCATCCGGCCGACGCCCCGACGGACATGATCCGGGCGCGTGTACATCGCTCGGACCCGCGCGGCGTCCGCGGCCGGATCGAGCAGCGCGGCATCGCGGCCGATGCTGTGGTCGCCCCCGAACAGGGTCGCGCGCCGACTCCAGCCGCCGCAACCGACGATCACCCCAGCGTCCTCCACGGCGAAGTATGTCCCGTCGGCGATCAACTGGGTGTCGATGCCCATGATCTCGAAAGAGCCGGCGACCGCATCCGGCGGCAGGTACGGGCGCAGCAGCTCCCCGATGGCGGCATCCATCAGCGGGCGAAGCGCACCGATGTCGTCGGGGCGGGCCAGGCGAAGCGTCAGGGCGGTCATCGCGACAGCGTAACCCGGCACGCGACCATTAATCCAAGGCCAACTTGTTTCCTGTGGAACACTCGTAAAACGGGAAACGCGGAACCAGCGCCCCAATACGGCCCGTGGGCCGCGCTCGACGGCTTGGCCCGTTTCGCGTAGAAGGCCCGCCACTCCAGACGCAGGACCGATCTCCCCATGGACGCCCGTCGCGGCCTCTACGACGTCATTGTCATCGGTGGCGGCCACGCCGGCTGCGAGGCTGCGGCCGCTTCGGCGCGGATGGGCGCGCGCACGCTGCTGCTGACCCACAAGCGCGAGACCATCGGCGAGATGTCCTGCAACCCGGCGATCGGCGGGCTCGGCAAGGGCCACCTGGTCCGGGAGATCGACGCGTTCGACGGCGTGATGGCCAAGGTCGCCGACGCCGCCGGCATCCAGTTCCGGATGCTCAATCGGTCCAAAGGCCCGGCCGTGCGTGGCCCCCGGGCCCAAGCGGACCGCAAGCTCTACAGGCAGGCGATGCAGGCCGCGCTGGCGGCGCAGACGAACCACAGCATCGAAGAAGACGCGGTCGGGGACCTGATCGTCACGGACGGTTTTATCGCCGGCGTGGTCGGCGCTTCTGGCCGGGAGTACCGAGCGCCGCGGGTTGTGCTCACGACCGGCACGTTCCTAAAGGGCGTGATCCACATTGGCGCGGAGCGCATTCCCGCCGGGCGCTGGGGCGACAAGCCGGCGGTGGGCCTGTCGGACCGGCTCTACGGGCTCGGCTTCAAGCTCGGCCGCCTCAAGACCGGCACGCCTGCGCGGCTCGACGGGTCCACCATCGACTGGGCCAGCCTCGAAATGCAGCCGGGCGACGAAACGCCGATACCGTTCTCGTTCCTCACCGACGCCATCACCAATCGCCAGATCGCCTGCGGCATCACCTGGACCACGGCGGAGACCCACCGGATCATCGCTGAAAGCCTCGACCAGTCGGCAGTCTATTCCGGCGCCATCGCGGGCCGGGGCCCGCGCTACTGCCCGTCCATCGAGGACAAGGTCGTGCGCTTCGCCGACAAGGGCCAGCACCAGATCTTCCTCGAACCGGAAGGCCTGGACGACGACACCGTCTACCCGAACGGCATTTCGACATCGCTGCCGGCGGACGTGCAGGAGCGCTTCATCCGCACCATCCCGGGGCTGGAGAAGGTGGCGGTGCGGCGCTGGGCCTACGCCATCGAGTACGACTTCGTCGACCCGCGCGAACTCTTCCCGACGCTGGAGACCAAGCGGCTGCCGGGGCTCTACCTCGCGGGCCAGATCAACGGCACGACCGGCTACGAGGAGGCGGCGGCGCAGGGGCTGATTGCCGGGCTCAACGCGGCCAGCGCCGCGGGCGGTGGCGACACGGTCGAAGTGACTCGGGCCGAAGGCTACCTCGGCGTGCTGATCGACGACCTTGTCACGCGCGGCGTCAGCGAGCCGTACCGCATGTTCACCAGCCGGGCCGAGTACCGTCTGGCGCTGCGGGCCGACAACGC
Organism: Hyphomonadaceae bacterium; assembly: GCA_031414315.1. Lineage (GTDB taxonomy): Bacteria > Pseudomonadota > Alphaproteobacteria > Caulobacterales > Aquidulcibacteraceae > VFBF01. Next base: position 4,441 of record JANNVF010000232.1, read on the forward strand.
CGACCAGCGGCTGACCCCGCGCGCGCTGGCGCTGGGCTGCGTTGGCGCTGAACGAACGGCGCGGTTCACTGCCAAGACGGCCGAACTCGACACGGCGCGGACGCTGGCGCGCGCGCTTTCGCTGACGCCGAAGGAAGCGATGGACCGCGGGCTGAAGGTCAACCAGGACGGCCAGCGGCGTACCGCGCTGGATTTGCTGGCGTACCCGACCGTGACGTTCGACAACCTGGCGGCGATCTGGCCAGAACTTGGCGCATGCGGCCCGCAAGTCCGCGAGCAGCTGGAGATCGACGCGCTCTATGCCGGCTACCTGGAACGGCAGGAAGCCGACGTCGTCGCGTTCCGGCGGGACGAGGGGCTGCGGCTGCCGGCGGACCTCGACTACGGCGCAGTGGGTGGGCTGTCCAACGAAGTCCGCGGCAAGCTCGCCGAAGCGCGTCCCGTCACGCTCGGTCAGGCCGGCCGCATCGAAGGCGTCACGCCCGGCGCGCTCACCGCGCTGCTGGCGCATGTGAAGAAGCGCGCGCCAAGAGGCGCGACCGGGGCGTGAGCTACGGCCCGAAAGATCTTGCCCGCGATCTCGCGGTTCCACGGGAAACCTGTGAACGGCTGGAAACACATCGCGCGCTGCTCGAGGTGTGGTCGAAACGGATAAACCTGATTGGCCCCCGTGAGTTGGACGACTACTGGCGCCGCCACGGGCTCGACTGCGGGCAGCTTGTCGGCGTGTCCAGCGGCGCGCGCCGCTGGATCGACATGGGCGCGGGCGCGGGGTTTCCGGGGCTGGTGGTGGCGTGCATCCTTGCTGAAGCGCCCGCAGTGGGAACGCTGGTGACGCTGGTTGAAACCAACGCCAAGAAGGTCGCCTTTCTCCGCGAAGCGATCCGCGAGACCGGCGCGCCGGCGGAGGTGCTGGATGCGTCCATCGATGATGTCGCGCTGCTGCCAATTCCATACGATGTGGTGACCGCTCGAGCGTTCGCGCCCTTGCCGCGAATCGCCAAAGCTGCGAAGCCGATTCTCGACCGTGGCGCCATGGGATTGTTTCTGAAAGGCGCTGAATTCCGCGCCGAACTTGAAGCCGCCG
>JANNVF010000233.1:0-6674 GCA_031414315.1 Hyphomonadaceae bacterium
AGAAATCGCCGCCGGGGCAGCAGATGATGTCGGTGGCGAGACCGATGTTCGGCGCGGCAAGCCCTGCGGCGTCGGCGGCTTGCCACAGGGCGAGCAGATCGCTCTTCGCCACGTCGGCCAGCACAAGGTTCTGATGGTGCGTGACACGCAGTTCGCCGAACGAATAGCGATCCGCCAGATCGGCGATGGCGTCCATCTCCACGTCCGTGGCGTCACCGGGCGCAGGGCCGGTGCGCTTCAGCGAAAGCGTCACCGCCGCGTAGCCCGCGCGTTTGTGCGCGGTGACATTGCGGCGCAGCCACGCGTCGAAGCGGCGGTTCTCGACACGTACTGCGGCGAGATCGGCGTCGGCCTGCGCTGGCGGCAGGTAGGCCGGATCGGCGAAACAGGCTGCAATGCGCGAGCGCTCTTCCTCGGTCAGCGTCGCCGGCCCGTTGATGAGGTGTGCGAAATCAGCCTCGACCTCCTCGGCGAACTTCGCGGGGCCAAGCGCCTCCACCAGAATCTTGATCCGCGACTTGTAGAGGTTGTCGCGCCGGCCCCAGCGGTTGTAGGCGCGCATCACCGCTTCTGTGTAGGTCAGCAGGTGGCGCCACGGCAGGTCCTCGCAGATCGTCACGGCGATGCGCGGCGTGCGGCCCTGACCGCCCCCGACCTTCACGCGAAGCAGCACGTCACCATCGGCGCCGCGATACAGATCGAACGCGAGATCATGCAGGCCGCTGGCAGCGCGATCATCCGTTGCGCCGTTGAACGCGACCTTGAACTTGCGCGGCAGGGCGGCGAATTCCGGATGCAGCGTCGACCACTGCCGCATCATTTCCGCGTACGGACGCGGGTCGACCACCTCGTCGGCGGCGACGCCCGCGAAGTGATCGGTGGTCACGTTGCGGATGCAGTTGCCGCTGGTCTGGATGGCGTGCATCTGCACACTGGCGAGATCGGCGAGGATGTCGGGCACCCGCTCCAGCGCCGGCCAGTTGAACTGGATGTTCTGACGGGTGGTGAAGTGCGCGTAGTTGCGGTCGTAGCGGCGCGAGATATTGGCGAGCATGCGCAGCTGTTTCGTGGACAGCATGCCGTACGGAATCGCCACGCGGAGCATCGGTGCATGGCGCTGGATGTAGAGGCCGTTCTGCAGCCGAAGGGGGCGGTACTCGTCCTCGCTCAAGCGGCCGGAAAGGAAGCGGGCCGTCTGGTCGCGGAACTGCGCAACGCGCTCCTCCACGATCCGCTGATCGACGGCGTCATACCGGTACACGCACTTCTCCCGTTGCGAACAAGCCAGCAACCTAGGCGCGCAGGACCCCTGATCCGAGGGCGCGGGCCTTACCAGTCGCTGAAGTGACGCTTGCGGCGGCGAGCGCCGACCATAGGCCGCAACAGCGAAGCAGTCATTATAGCCCTCCAACGTCCGTCGGGCGAGGTCGGCGCCGCGGGCCTGCCGGATTTGCAGAACGGGACCGGCATGGCATGACCGCCGCGCAACCTGCGGAGCAGTCCATGCCCCTCTCCTCCATCGTCGACGCCATCGGCAACACGCCGCTCGTCCGGCTGAAGCGGGCCTCGGAGGAGACCGGCTGCGAGATTCTCGGCAAGGCGGAGTTCCTCAATCCTGGCCAGTCGGTGAAGGACCGCGCGGCGCTCGGCATCATCCGCGACGCGGAGGCGAAGGGCCTCCTGAGGCCCGGCGGCGTGATCGTGGAGGGCACGGCGGGCAATACCGGCATCGGGCTCGCCATGGTCGGCAATGCGCTGGGTTACCGGTCGGTGATCGTCATGCCGCGCACGCAGACGCAGGAGAAGAAGGACGCGGTGCGCCTGCTCGGCGCCGAACTGATCGAGGTGGACGCTGTGCCCGCCGCCGATCCCAACCATTACGTGAAGTTCTCCGGGCGGCTGGCGGAGGAGCGCGCGAAGACCGAGCCGAACGGCGCGGTCTGGGCGCAGCAGTTCGACAATATCGCCAATCGACGCGCGCACGAGGAGACCACGGGGCCGGAAATCTGGGCGCAGACCGACGGCAAGGTCGACGGCTTCATCTGCGCGGTGGGATCGGGCGGGACGCTGGGGGGCGTGTCGAACTATCTGAAGTCGAAGAACAGGAACGTGCAGATCGGCCTGGCCGATCCGGGGGGCGCTGCGCTCTACAACTGGTACGCGCACGGCGAGTTGAAGGCCGAGGGCACGTCGATCACCGAAGGCATCGGGCAGGGCCGGGTGACGGCCAACCTCGAAGGCGTCGTCGTCGACCATGCCTGGCGCATCGACGATGCGACAGCGCTGACCATCGTGTTCGACCTGATCACCGAGGAAGGCCTGTGCCTCGGCGGCTCATCGGGGATCAATATCGCCGGCGCCATCGCACTCGCGAAGCGCCTGGGTCCCGGCAAGACGATCGTCACGATCCTCTGCGACTACGGCAGCCGTTACCAGTCGAAGATGTTCAATCCGGCGTTCCTGCGGGAGAAGGGCCTGCCGGTTCCGGGGTGGATGTGACGCAGCGCCGATAGCCGCACGCGCGTCGTGCGCTGCGGGTTCAACACTTGCCCTCAACGGAGGGCCGGGACGCGAGGCAAGCCCCGCTGGAAAGTGGCGTCTTGCGACGCCGATAGTGCGAGGCCTGCCTCGCGTCCCGCGATCGTTTCTTTCGCGCGGCCTGCGTCCGGGCGTTCTCACCCGAGGGTCAGGTTCGGCGCGGCGTGCGGGCGGCGCTGTTCACGCCGCTGCCGGACCGCCATGGTTTTGCACTACATGCGCGCCCCCATGGCCTCGTCACACTCGATCGCATCGCGCCCGCGCCCTTGAACAGATGATCAGGCTGCCCTCCGTGCGGAAGCGACAGGAGGAATATAAATCCAGTCAAGACCTAGCAGAATTCGATGGCGAAATCAGACGCCAATCCCGTACCGCCGGCTTCAGCCGGCAGGCGCCAAACGCCTCTCGTATATGGGAAAAACAAAAACGGGCCGGCTGAAGCCGGCGGTACGGAAGGTGTTGGATTGCGGAGGTTACAATCCGCCTATTTTGCGCCTAGTCGTGCATCCATTTCTGGAACGTCGGCATGTCGTCCGGCAGCCGGTGATACGGCTGCGCGTCGCACACGAAGTTGGCGCTGTCGGCCTTGCCGTACTGCGAGGGGTCATCCATCGAGCCGACCTTGATGATGACGGCGATCTCGAAGCCCGGCGCGCGCGTGAACAGATGGGTGCCGCAGTCCGGGCAGAACTGACGCGTCACGCCCTTTTCCAGATCGGCGCGCTTGTAGTCCTTGACCGCGCCCTTGGTGAGTTCAAAGCCGCTGGACGGCATGGCGATCATCAGCAAATTGCCGCCGCCGGTGATGTACTGGCATTCGCGGCAAAAACACTCCGCCCGCATGATCGGCTCGCCTTCGGCGCGATACCGCGCGCCGCGGCAGTAGCATCCACCTTCGAATTTCATTCTTGGGCTCCAGCACTATCTTGCGGAATTGTGTGGGCGAGGTCAGGTCGGTAGCGCTGAAGGGCAGCAAGAATACAACCGCTTCCGACGGCGAAGATTGTCCAATCTATCTTTCGTCCGGTCTTGCTCGTGATGACAAACTCATAGGGTGAGTACCACTTGACGCCGGACTTCGAAACCTCGGTCCACGCAATTTCTTCGGACCTGAACAGGCCACGCCACCTGAGGCGATGGGCGTCCCAGTCCCAGCGATGGAACTGAAAGGGTGCAAACAAGCACGCGCCGCCAAGGCCCGCTGCGGCGATGGCGTACGGAATCCAAATGGGTCCTTCCATCGGATAGCCGCTGATGACGAGACCCAGCACTCCGAGAGCAAAAACCAAACACAGCGTGACAAGTGACGCTATTTCACTTGAGTTGGTGGTCCGCCCCTGGGCGGGATCGAGCTTCAATAGTCCGGCCCTCTCCTGAAGGTGCATGACCCCCTTTCGCACTCCCCACAGCAACGCTGCAAACGCAAGCAAACTGGCGCACAGGACGAGAAATCGAGAGTTCATTGCATTGCCGTACAGTCCTCGGCAGGGCCGTTCTAGATCCCCGCGCCCTGCTCCAGATCCCCATCACGCCCTTCGGTGCGCAGCCATTCCATGAAGCTCCGCAGCGCCGGCGACACGGTGCGGCCGCGCGGCCAGACCATCCAGTAGGCGAAGTTGATCGGCGTGCCGGCGGCGCCGAACGGCGCGACGAGGCGGCCCAGCGCCATGTCGGCGGCGGCGAGTTGACGTTTCGCCAGCGCCACGCCCTTGCCGGCGATCGCGGCTTCGATGACGAGGCTCGATGGATTCAAACGAAGGCCCTTGCGCGCATCGACGCCTTCGATCCCGCGCGCCATCAGCCACATATCCCAGGTCGGGCAGGACGGGTCCTGATCCGGGCTCTCATCGTGCAGCAGCGCAAAGCGCGAGAGATCGGCGGGCGTCTTCAGGCCGTCGTCGCCTTCGAGCAGGAGCGGGCTGCAGATCGGCAGCACCGATTCCGCCATCAGCCGCTCGGCATTGGTCTCCCGGTAGCCGCCGGCGCCGTAGCGGATGGCGATGTCCACGTCGGTGACCGCGAAATCCACCACCGCCATGTCTGCGGAAATCCAGACCTCGACCTCCGGGTGCTGCTCCTTGAACCGCTCCAGCCGGGGCGCCAGCCATTTCATCGCAAACGACGGCGCCGCCGACACCGACACCCGCTGGCTGCGCAGCGGCAGGCGCATCACGCGCGCGGCCTCCGCCAGCGCGGCGAGGCCCTCGGAGGCGTGGCGGAAGGCGGCCTTGCCGGCGTCGGTCAGCTCCACGCCCCGGCCGAGACGGCGGAACAGCGGCTGGCCGGCATAGGCCTCAAGCGCCTGAATCTGCTGGCTGATGGCGGCCGGGCTGACGTTCAGCTCGTCGGCGGCCTTCGCGAAGCTCGCGTGCCGGGCCGCCGCCTCGAAGGCGCGGAACGCGGCCTGCGGGGGGCCACGGTCGGGGTTGTCAGGGTTCTGGGCCACGCCGCTAGGTGACGATCCCGGCCGCCGGACGCAAGGGGTTGACCCTCCGAAGGTGACGCGGGACCAAGCGATGGCCCACGGAGACGCGCATGACCGCCTATGAATCCACCGTCGGCGCGCAAGCCCGCACCGCGCTCGAGGCGATCGGGGCGCCGCCGTTCCGCTACCGCGCCGGCCTTCGCGATGTGCGGTCGCCAATCGACGGGGTGCGGATGGCCGGCGTGCCGGAGACCACCCACCCCGAAGGGGACGCTGCCTTCGACCGTGCGCAGGACGCCTCCGGCAAGTGGCGGCGCGTCCCCGCGCCCCGCCGCGGCGAACTGGTGCGACTGCTCGGGGAGGAACTGCGCGCCTCGAAAGCGCACCTCGCCGCGCTGGTCACGCTGGAGGCCGGCAAGATCGTCTCCGAAGCGTTGGGCGAAGTGCAGGAAATGATCGACATCTGCGATTTCGCCGTGGGCCTGTCGCGCCAGCTCCATGGACTGACCATCGTGAGCGAGCGGCTCGACCACCGCATGATGGAGACGTGGCGCCCGGCAGGCCCCTGCGGGATCATCAGCGCGTTCAACTTTCCGGTCGCGGTGTGGAGCTGGAACGCGGCGCTCGCACTGGTGTGCGGCAATCCGGTGCTGTGGAAGCCGTCGGAGAAGACACCGCTGACGGCGTTGGCAACGCAGACGATCTTCGAGCGCGCGGCAAAGCGTTTCGGCGACGCGCCGGAGGGGTTGTCGCAGGTGCTGATGGGCGGGCGCGGGCTCGGCGCCGCGCTGGCCGCAGACCAGCGCGTAGCGGTGGTTTCCGCCACCGGCTCCACCGAGATGGGCCGCGAGGTGGGCCAGATCCTCGCTGCGCGGTTTGCCCGCGCGATTCTGGAACTCGGCGGCAACAACGCGATGATCGTGGCGCCCAGCGCCGATCTCGATCTCGCGCTGCGGGCGATTGCGTTCTCTGCGATGGGCACGGCGGGGCAGCGCTGCACCACGCTGCGGCGGCTGTTCGTGCACGACAGCATCTACGACCGGCTCATCCCGCGCCTGAAGAAAGCCTATGCGGGCGTGAAGATCGGCGATCCGCGCGACGCGGGCGTGCTGGTCGGACCGCTGATCGATGCGCACGCGCTCGACGCCATGGGCCGCGCGCTGGGTGAAGCGCGGGCGCTGGGCGCGGCGGTCAGCGGCGGCGATCAGCGCAACGTTGGCCTGCCGGGCTGCTACGTGGAGCCCGCACTGGTGGAGATCGACGCGCACGAAGGGCCGGTGCTGCGCGAGACGTTCGCGCCGATCCTCTACGTCATGCGTTACCGCGATCTCGACGAAGCCATCGCGCTGAACAACGCGGTGAGCGCGGGGCTCTCCTCCTCGATCTTCACCAACGACCTGCGCGAGGCCGAGCGCTTCGTCTCCGAGGCCGGCTCCGACTGCGGCATCGCCAACGTCAACATCGGCCCCTCGGGCGCCGAGATCGGCGGCGCATTCGGCGGCGAAAAAGAAACCGGCGGCGGGCGCGAGTCCGGCTCGGACAGCTGGAAGGCCTATATGCGCCGGCAGACCCAGACGGTGAATTTCAGTCGCGAGCTGCCGCTGGCGCAGGGGGTCAAGTTCGAGGTTTGATTTCGGCTTCTCCCTCCCCTTCATGGGGAGGGATGTCGGCGCGAAGCGACGACAGGGTGGGGTACGCCCGTCCACGCACT
>JANNVF010000234.1:0-2146 GCA_031414315.1 Hyphomonadaceae bacterium
TTCTCTTTTTTTTTTTGCGGACACAGATTAATCTACCGTACGATTACTGTACGTCGAGGTCGCGCCGGCGCGACCTCTAGAACAAACCGCGTCCACGCCCCATACTGGGGGCATGCCGCCTCGCAAAAGCTCGCCCAGCAAATTGTCGCCGCCGACGCTCGGCGTCGCCGAGATGTCGCCCTCGTTCGTGATGGACGCCCCGATAGCTCCCATGTGGGCGCCGCACCGGCCCGATCGGGTGTGGGAGAAGCTTGAAGGCGGCAAGCGCTTCGAGATCGTCAGCGACTACGAGCCCGCGGGCGATCAGCCGACGGCGATCAAGCAGCTCGTGGAAGCGGCCTCGCGCGGCGACCAGGACCAGGTGCTGCTCGGCGTCACCGGCTCCGGCAAGACGTTCACGATGGCCAAGGTGATCGAGACGCTGCAGCGCCCGGCGCTGATCCTCGCGCCGAACAAGACGCTGGCGGCGCAGCTCTACGGCGAGTTCAAGAGCTTCTTCCCGAACAATGCCGTGGAGTACTTCGTCTCCTACTACGACTACTACCAGCCGGAAGCGTATGTGCCGCGCACCGACACGTACATCGAGAAGGAATCCAACATCAACGAGCAGATCGACCGCATGCGGCACGCGGCGACCCGGGCGATTCTGGAAAGAGATGACGTGATCATTGTGGCCTCGGTGTCGTGCATCTACGGCATCGGCTCGGTGGAAACCTACACGTCGATGACGTTCACGGTGAAGAAGGGCGAACAGTTCGGGCAGCAGGACCTGATCCGCCAGCTCGTCGCCCTGCACTACAAGCGCAACGACATGGCGTTCGCGCGCGGCATGTTCCGGGTGCGCGGCGACACCGTCGACGTCTTCCCCGCGCACCTCGAGGACCGCGCCTGGCGCTTCACCTTCTTCGGCGACGAGGTAGAGGCGATCGAGGAGTTCGATCCGCTGACCGGGCGCAATATCACGCACTTCGATGCGGTGAAAATCTACGCCAACTCGCACTACGTGACGCCGAAGCCGACGCTTCACCAGGCGGTGGACCAGATCAAGGACGAGCTGAAGCTGACGCTCGACCGCTTCAAGCAGGAAGGCAAACTTCTCGAAGCGCAGCGGCTGGAGCAGCGCACCATGTTCGACATGGAGATGATGCTCGCCACCGGCTCCTGCGCCGGCATCGAGAACTATTCGCGCTACCTCACGGGCCGCCGCCCCGGCGAGCCGCCGCCGACCATGTTCGAGTACATCCCCGACCACGCGTTGATCTTCACCGACGAAAGCCACGTCACGATCCCGCAGATCGGCGGCATGTACCGGGGCGACTTCAACCGCAAGAAGACGCTCTCCGACTACGGCTTCCGCCTGCCCTCGTGCATCGACAACCGCCCGCTCAAGTTCGAGGAGTGGGAGATCATGCGGCCGCAGACGGTGCACGTCTCGGCGACGCCGGGCCCGTGGGAGATGGAGCGCACCAGCGGCGTGTTCGTCGAGCAGGTGATCCGGCCGACCGGCCTCATCGATCCGCCGGTGGAGGTGCGTCCGGTTTCCACCAAGGGCCACACGCAGGTCGACGACGTGATCGCGGAAGTGAAGGACGTCGCCAAGAAGGACATGCGCAGCCTCGTCACCGTGCTCACCAAGCGCATGGCCGAAGACCTCACCGAGTACATGCACGAACAGGGCGTGCGCGTGCGCTACATGCACTCTGACATCGACACCGTGGAGCGCATCGAGATCATCCGCGATCTGCGCCTCGGCGTGTTCGACGTGCTGATCGGCATCAACCTGCTGCGCGAAGGCCTCGACATTCCCGAGTGCGGCCTCGTCGCCATCCTCGACGCCGACAAGGAAGGCTTCCTGCGCAGCGAAACCTCGCTGGTGCAGACCATCGGCCGCGCCGCGCGCAACGTCGACGGCCGCGTCATCCTCTACGCCGACAAGATCACCGGCTCGATGGAGCGCGCGATGGCGGAAACCTCGCGCCGCCGCGAGAAGCAGCACACCTTCAATCTCGCCAACGGCATCACGCCGCAGACCATCAAGCGCGGCATCATGGACATCATGGGCAGCGTCGCGGCCCGCGATTCACTGACCATCGACCCGCGCGACCCGATGGCGTGGAAACGCGGCGCGGGCCTCAAGGACCGTCGC
>JANNVF010000235.1:0-6038 GCA_031414315.1 Hyphomonadaceae bacterium
GCGCGATCATCTCCCAGGACTGGATCGCGAAGCCCCCGTCGATGATCTCGACCCGGTAGGATTCGCTGTCCTCGCCCAACGGAACTTCCCCCTGCCAGGCGTCGCCGGCCAGCCGCCCCCGGCGCATCCACGTCAGATGGACGTCGCCGCCAGCGCCGCGTTTGCCGCGTACGTGAACCGGCGCGAACGGACGCGCCCAGACATCGTCGAGCAGCGCGGCCACCTCCGCCGCGTGCGGGTCCAGCATCGGCAGGCCCGCCGGCGGCGCTGAAACTGTCAGCGTCGCGCCGCGCTCGTACGCAGCGAGATCAAGCCGCGCCAGCGCGCCGTCGAGACACACGACGACGGCGCCGACGGGCGCAACGGCGGTGGTCTCCGTTCCCTGCTGACCGCGCAGCAACCCGCGCAATTCGTACTCATCCGGCGCCACCAGCACCGCTGACCGCGCCTGCACGATTTCCCAACCGCCGTCCGCCTGCGCGATCGCGAACGCATTGGCGCCGGCGAACAGATCGAGCGTGGAGACGCTGGCGAGATCGGCGCCGGGCAAACGCACGCGCGTCACGTTGCCGTCGTCCCAGCGGCCAACCGGGCCCGGATGAAGCGCCCACACCAACTCACCGATCGCCGCCGGGCGCAGCGCCGTGCCGCGCAGGCTTGAACTCGCGCGGTCGCGCCCGGCAAAGATCGAAACCGGCCCGCGCCAGGGATGGGCGTAGACCGCTGCGAGCGGGCGGTCGTCGTTTTCCGCGCCCACCAGCGGCGGCAGATCCAGCGTCACGAGATGCGGGCGCGACGCGACAGGCGGCGCCGTTGGCGCCCCGACCTCGCCTGCGGCCGGCGCCGGACGCACGGTACTGGCGTCGCCGACGAGGAAAGCGCGGCGGGCGGCCGCGTCTTCAATCCGGTCGACGCGGAACGCGCCCGCGCCGCCGAGCGCCGTCAGATCCAGCAGATCACCGGGCTCCAGATCGAGCCGCGACGGCGCCAGCATCACCTCGGCGGTGTCACAGGCGGCGCGCCGTTGCGCCAGCGCCGCTTCCGCGAGCACCGTCGCCTGCGCATCATCCAGCACCATCGGCGCATCGAAAGAGACGACGCCTTCACCGATGGCGTCACGCTGCCGCGCCGACGCCGAGGCGAGGCGATAGCCTTGGGCGCTGTCGATGTAGCGCACACGCGAGTCCAGCGGCGCATCCGCCACATCAGCGCGCCTGAACCGGAAGCGCGGATCGTCCTCGACCAGATCGCTGAGCGGCAGCGCCACCGGCGTCACATCATCCAGATGCCGGAACACGATCTCCCCGCCTCTCTCGCACGCCTCGAACCGGTAAATCTCCATCAGCGGCTCAAGCGCCGCGCGCAGGGTCGTCGGCGCATCCACGATGTAACCCGCGACAATGCCGGACAGCGCCGCAGCGTTCACATCCGCCACGCCCGCGCGGGCGCACAGATCGATCACCACCTCAGCCAGGGTCGCCGCGCCGGCGCGACCGTTCAACCAGTGGCCGCGCCGCCACGCCGCGCCATCCGACCACACATCGGCGCGGGCGGGAAAGTGCGGAAACGGCCGCGCGTCCCACGCCCACAGACAGGTGCGGGTGGCGTCGATCATGTGCGCGCCGGTGAGCGGCGACAGTGGGTTGTTATCCGACGCGGGATCCCAATAGGACAGGTAGGCTTCCAGCGCGCGCCGCTGGATGAGATCGTCGCGGGCGCCGCTGGAAAACGGCGGCGCTGCGCTCTCGGCGCTCTTGGGATCAAGAAACACGTTCGGCGCATTGGCGCCCCGGTCGATGGCAGACACGCCCAGCTCCATCAGCCAGACCGGTTTCGACATGGGCGTCCACGCGGTGGGCGTCGCGTTCTCGACACCACCCGGGCGGTCGAAGTGCGGTTCGCTCCAGAACCGGCGAATGTCCTTGGCGCGGAATGTCCATGGTTTGTCGTAGGCGCCGTCCGTGATCGCGGTGCGCAGCTGTGCGGCGCGATCGGCGTCGCTGGCGTAGAACCAGTCGTAGCTCTCGCCCGCCTCGATGCGGCTGGCGAGGTAGCCGGCGTCGTGGCCATCGGCGCCCTGCGCGCGATCGAGATGCGTCTCGCCATCGCGCCAGTCGGCGAGCGGCGGATACCAGTCCACGCCGACCGCAGCGATGTTGGCGTCGGCCCACAACGGATCGAGGTGGAAGAACACGTCCCCGCTGCCGTCCTGCGGTTGATGTCCGCCGTACTCGCTCCAGTCGGCGCCGTAGACGATCTTCGCATCCGGCCCGAGGATAGCGCGCACATCGGCGGCGAGCGCGCGCAGGTGATCGATAGCGGGAAACGTCAGGGCGCTGTCACGCACCCTGGTGACGCCGCGCAGCTCCGATCCGATCACGAACACATCGACGCCGCCGGCCCGCACGGCGAGGTGCGCAAAGTGCAGGATGAACTGGCGATATTTCCACTCCGGACCGGCGCAAACCACGTCGTCGCCGGTGACGGTGAAGTCCTCTGCCGCCACATCCCCGAAGAACGCGTCGATCTGCGCGCCGGCAGTTGCGGTCTGATCGACCGTGCCGATGCAGCCCGGCGCCGGCGTGCAGGTGATGCGCCCGCGCCACGGATAGGCCGGCTGCGCGGCCCCGCCAGGGGGATCCGGCAACGTGTTGTCAGCGGCCACGTCCATCAGCAGAAACGGATTGAGCCCGATCGAAAATCCCCGCTCCTTCAGCGCTGTGATCGCCTGCAGCACTGTCGCGTCCGACGGCGACCCGCCGTACGCCGGCGCGCCGTCCACGGTGCTCACAAGCCGCGCGCCGCTGCGATCGACGCCGCCCGCGCGCCACACCAGCGGACGCGTTTCCTTCGCCGCGATCTCGACACCCGGACGGATGGTGCAGGCGCCGCAGCGCAGATCATCCCCGAACCACGACACCACGAGCGAGACCATGGAGACGTTCGGCAGATCGCTCTGCAGCTGATCGAGCGACACCAGAAGATTGGCGCGATCCGCCGCCGTGTGCGCGTTCTCGCTTGTCTCCCGTCCAGCCGCGATCACCCGGCGCACCCCTTGGGTCGCGTAGACGAACTCGCCGCTGCCCGGATTCAGGCACACGGCCTGCGCCATGTTTTCAAGTCGCGGCGCAGCGCTCTGCGGCGCGCGCACGACTTCAAACGACATCTGCGGGATGGCGTCGCCAAACACCTCCAGCGGCAAATTCTCGAACACGATGTAGGCCAGACCGCGATACGCCGGTGCGTCGCTGACGCCCTCGATCGCCTCGATCGCGGGATCGGCCGCCTGGTCTTCCGCCCCGCGATAAATGCGGTGGACGACGCCGGACAGATCGAAAGCCCGCCCGTTCGCCCAGACCCGTTCCACGCGCGCAATCTCGCCGACACACAGGCCCACCGCAAACGACAGCGTGTAGCTGTACGAGGTCGTGACGGTGCGCGCCGCGCCGCCCTTGCCGCCGCCGGAGTTCTGCGTGTCACGATGCTCCTTGTAGCGCGCCGCCCAGATCACCTGCCCGGCAAGACGCGCGCGCCCCATTACCACTGGAACCGATGCGCCTTCCTCCGAGGCTTGCAGATGCGCGTCGGTCATCCGCGCGCCTTCGATGCGCCGGGTCTGGTTCAACAACGCCTGATCGATGCGCGCGCCGAGATACTTTCCGACAGCGCGGCCAAGCGTTCTGCCAAGCGTGCTGAATGCGGACGGCGCACGGGCGCCGAGCGTCGCGCCGACGCGCGACAGGATTACCTGGGCCATGACTCCACTCCTGGAAAAGAAAATGCTGCTGCAAGCCGCGCGCGCCAGAACGGCGCAAGGCGGCTCTCCACCACCGCACGGCCCCAATAGGCGTGGATGATGCGATCGGCGGGACCGAGGATCGCCGCGTGTTTCATTGGCGCGCCCGCGTGCATGCGAAACGCCAGCACATCGCCGGGTTGAGCGTCAGCGGGACGCACGTCATGGAGGCTGCGCCGCAGCGCTTCGTACAGACGCTCGTCCCCTGCTTCGGCCCAGTCCGGCGTGTAAGGCGGCAAAACCTCCGGTTCCTCGCCGTAGATCGCGCGCCAGACACCGCGCACCAGGCCGATGCAATCGCACCCCGCGCCGAGCGCGCTCGCCTGATGGCGGTAGGGCGTGCCCAGCCACCGCCGCGCTTCGACGACGATGGCCTCGCGGGAAATGGTCACGGCGCGAACCGTGATCCGCCGTCGAACGGTTGCGCAGGATCGGCGCCAGCGACGACCACGTCGTTGCCCGGCATGTGCGGGAAGCCGCGAAAGCTGATAATGTTGGCGAACTTGTCGCGACATGTGGCCGCGCGCTTGTCGCAGCCGGCGGTGATGACGAACGCCGCGCCGACCGCCAGCGCGGGCGCCGCCGCCGCCAGTTCAATGGTCACGTGCGTCCCCGCAACGCGGTGGGCGCGAACCTCGCTTCGGGTTCCGTCGGGCCACACTGCACCACCGCGTGTAAACCAGCCGTCCGCGAACGCGCCAAGCCCGCTCGCGACAAAGGCGCGGTCGCTCTCCAGCGCATCGGCCGCGCCTTCGCCGCGATAGGCTGGCGCGTCCAGGTCAACACCGCACCGGATGTCGCCCACATCGGCGTCGCAGAACCGTGAAAACACGCGTCCGAACGGCGCATCGAAGGCCGCCTGCAACCCGCGCAACTCAGCGACAAACGCCGCGGGCCCGCGCCGCACCTCGCCGATGCGCCCGGCAAGCAGGTGAACGCGCAGCGCCGGGTCGGTCCAGTCGACACGCCAGACATCGACCCGCGCGCCGTCCCACTTCCCGGCGCGCAGATCGCCTTCGTTGATGGCGTCGTCACGCAGCACACCGGATGCGGCGGCGCCGTCGACCGACAGGTCGACGTCCTTGTGCATTTCGCTGGCGGCAAGGCCGGTCGCGGCGCGAAACGTCACCATATCAAAAGTGAGATCGCGATCGTGGTCGGTGAAGCCAAGCACGACGCCGTCGCGCCGTGTCACGCGCCACGCGTGCGCCAGGGTCGTCACGCCGGTCGCAAGACGGGCGCGCAGATCTTCCGGAACCGCGCGCATCAGAGCACGATCTCGATCAGCGGCACGGACGCGACGCGCCCGGCGTTGAGCCCGTCGAGGCGGGCCTCCAGGCGATCAGTGTCGAACCGCACGGGCGTGTCGAACACAAAGCCTGCGGCGACCGAGGCGCCGATGGGCGGCGGCGTTGCGAACGTGACGACGCCGGTTGTCTCGTCGACCGCGACGCCCGCGCCGCCGACATCTTCACCGTCCACCGCAATCAGCACGCTGGCGCCGACCGGTTTGAGGATGTCGCGAGCATACGGCGTGTCGCCACCGCCATAGGCGCGACGCAGCTGGAACGCCGTCTGGACGCCATCGCCGCTGCCGAGAGGTTGATCGGTCGCCGATGGGATCTCCGACGGCGAACACGACTTGCAATCGGCGAGATCGCGAAAGCGGAACCCCTGCAGCCGCCCGCGCCGCGCCTCGAAGAACGCGATCACGGCGTGCAGTATGTCGAGCGTGGTGATCGCGCCGCCGATATCGTACCGGCGCCGGCCGTGCGCCCACACGGCGTTGCGTTCCTCGCGACCGGATCCGAGTGTGACGACCTCCGTTCGCCGTTCGGGGCCGCCGCTGGTGTCGAGCGACAGGGCAAGCGGCAGCGTGCCTTCATGAAATGCGTTCACTGATATTCCTCCTCACACTCGAGCAGAAGGCGCGCGCCGCGATCATTGACGTCGCGCACCGTGTTGATCCGAAACCGACGATCGCCGAGGGCGACGCGCCACCCGCGCCGCACATCGGCGTGCGCGCGTAGCTCGAACCGGATTGTGGGCGCGCTGTCGGCGGCGCCGACGTGCATGCACGCCCAGGCCGACCCGACCTCTACCCACGCGACGCCGCCGCCGCTGACGTCCGGCGCGACCGTGGGCCGCTCCAGATGGATGCGCGTGCGCAACGCGCCGATCGGCGCGTTCACAGCTTCACCC
This sequence comes from Hyphomonadaceae bacterium, assembly GCA_031414315.1. Classification (GTDB taxonomy): domain Bacteria; phylum Pseudomonadota; class Alphaproteobacteria; order Caulobacterales; family Aquidulcibacteraceae; genus VFBF01. The sequence continues at coordinate 5,999 of JANNVF010000235.1, forward strand.
GCGCGAAAGGCGCGGCGAGCGCGCGCGCCGCCGCCGGCAG
>JANNVF010000236.1:0-8959 GCA_031414315.1 Hyphomonadaceae bacterium
TGAAGAGCCTGAACGCGGTCGTCCTCCGTACGGGCGGAGCGGCGCTTGCGACCGTCGAGACTGGGCTTTCGCTCCTCGAAATAGCGGTTGTTCTGATCGTCCTGTCCGACGAACGCCCCACGCCGGCCAATGTCGTTCAGCGCGCCGAATGTCGCGCCGTTCCACCAGGTGAAGAACCGTTTGAAGAACACTGGAGCGCCTTCCGGCGAGAGGAATGGGGTCGGACTCGGGGAGATTTGCCGCGCCGCACTATGGCCCAGAGGATTTTTCCGGTCCAGACCGTCTCATAGCTACATTTCGTTTGTCCACCGAAACGAATATACCAGATGTTGATGCAGCTCCCGGTTCGCACTAGTTTCGCGCGTGCATGGAGGCAAGCATGACGGATGCGCTCGATCAGCTCGGATGGCGCCAGTACACGATCGACAGCTGGGACGGGGACACCGAGACCGTGCTGGCCCCGGACCGCTGGAGCGACGCCGATATCGCGGCCGCCCTCGCCGACGGCCTCGCCATCGAGACCGCCGCTGGCCTGAGTCTCCGCGCTGGCGCTGAAGCAGTGAGCGTTGCCCTCGCCGGCTGGGCGGTCGCAGCTGACGCATTGCCGCCCGAGGACGAGGCCGCCTTCGCCGACCGGTTCGCCGTCATGCTCGCCTTCGGCGCCATCCGGCTGGAGCGGCCGCTGATCCAGGCGACGCTCGGCCAGCCCGGCGCTGTGGCCTATTCTGCTTGCTGCATTGACTGGCCCGACCATGGCCCCGGTGAAGCCGAGGCGCTGATGACCGCGCAGCGCGTGCTGTCGGGCGGCGCCAGCCTGGTGATCCGTGGTGCGCCCTCAGCCGATGCCATGGACGCGCTGGAAGCGCTCGCGCGCCTACTGGGTCGCGGCGCGTCCGCAATCCGGGTTCATCTCACCGCGCAGGATCCGGCTCTGCTCGGACGCAGCGCAGCGCGCGCACGCCTCGCCGCAGCGGCGTTGCATGGCGGCCGCGCCATCGACACCGATCTGCTCGCCGCTGCGGCGGCAAAGGGCGGCCCCTCGGCGCTGCGCGACGCGGGTCGTGCGCGGCGGCGCGGCGCGCTCGATAGCGACGTGTCTGCGGCGGTGTCCGGTGTCTGGGAGGCGAGCTACGCCGACGCCGCGCGCGACGACATCGAGCGCCTCGCGCGCAGCGCGTGGATCGACGCGCCGTTCGCGTGCACAGGCGCACTGGAGCGCGCGCGGCACGCCATCGATCCTGACGGCGCCTGTGCATTCGGGGCGCCGGGCGGCGCCATTGCAGCGTCCCTCGATGCATCGGCGTTCCTGAATGGCGCAACATTCGATGTCGCGGCGCTCGAACTCGCGGTGCAGGATCTGGTCATCGCGCTCGAGGCCGCGCACTGGGCCAGCATGGCGCCGTCGGAAGCGATCGCCGAAGGCGTTTCGGCGACCCGCGCCATCGCCATTCGCATCGACGGACTGGCCGCCACGCTGATGGCGGCAGGTCTTGCCTACGACTCCGATGAAGGCCGCGCAGCAGCAGCAGCGATCGCCGCGCTGATCTCCAGCGCCGCCGTCGAGATCAGCGGCGCGCTCGCGGCGAACCTCGGCATGTGCGACGCGTGGACCGCTGATCGCAAGGCGATGGAAACACGTTTGCGCGCAGCGGGCGAGGCATCGCGCGCTATCACCGCGCCGGCCCCGTTCGATGCAGTCGGCGCCCGCGCCGCTGAAATCTGGCAGGGCGCTGCGAAGTTGCGCGGCTTGCGGCATGCGGCGCTCGTATCCTTCGCGCCGTCAGTGCGGGGCAGGCAGGCAGGCGGCTGCGAGCCCCTCGCCGACATCGCGCCGTTCGTCCCCCGCACCGATGGCGGCGTCGGCCGCAGGCTGGTGACAACGGCGGCGCACGGCCTGCGCGCGCTCGGCTATGCGCCCGGTGACATCCTCGCCATCGCCGCGCATGCGGAGGGGCGGCGCTCGCTGGACGGCGCGCCGCAGATGTCGCTGGAAATGCTTGCCCGCAGGGGCTTCCCGGACTCCAGTCTTGAAGCGATCGACGAAGCGGTGCGCGACGGCTTTCCCGTGCGCAGTGCGATCCATGCGGCGGTCATCGGCGCTGAGGTGTTGCGCGAGACCTTTGGCTTGCCTGACGACGTCGCCGCCGGCCGCCGGGGCGACCTGCTGCGCACACTTGGATTCTCCGACACCGACATCGCCGCCGCCGATGCGTGGGCGCAGGGGACGGGCGCGCTGCATGAGGCGCCGGGCCTGCCTGCCCATCACGCCGGGATCTTCGCCGACGCCACATCCATCCCCGCCGATGCGCGTCTGGCTATGGCGCAGACGCTTGCGCCGTTTGCGTTCGGCGCCTTGTCGCTGACGCTGCCCGCGTCGGCGGGAGAACGTGAGCATCTGGCGGCGCGGGCGCACGCCATGGGCGTCACGAGCATCCGCCTGCTGGAAGACACAACGCCGCCGTTCGTCATGGCTGAGGAAGAAGAACCAACACCGGAGGCCGCCCTCGCGGCCGCCTCCACCGTCGAAGTAATCCGCGAACGCATTGTCGAGCGCATCGTGTCCGGTCCGGGCGAACGCCATCGCCTGCCGGATCGGCGCAAGGGCTACATCCAGAAGTCCAGCGTCGGCGGCCACAAGGTGTATCTGCACACCGGCGAGTACGACGACGGCGCGCTGGGCGAGATCTTCATCGTTATGCACAAGGAAGGCGCGGCCTTCCGCTCGCTGATGAACAACTTCGCCATCGCGATCTCCATCGGCCTGCAATACGGCGTGCCGCTGGAGGAGTTCGTCGATGCGTTCGTGTTCACACGGTTTGAACCAGCGGGCGAAGTGAAGGGCAACGACAGCATCCGTCACGCCACCTCGATCCTCGACTACGTGTTCCGGGAGCTGGCGGTGTCGTACCTTGAACGCAGCGACCTCGCGCACGTCGATCCGTTCGCGGCGCGCGGCGACGGAATCGGCCGCATGGCAGTGGATGCCGAAGCGGCGGTGCGGCTCATGTCGCGGGGCTTTGCCCGCCAGGCGCCGGAGAACGTGGTGATGCTGACGCCGCGCACCCCGCCCGCCGCCAAGGGCGCGGAACCCCGCAGCCGGACGGTTCCGTCCTACGAAAAAGATCCGTGTCCCGCCTGCGGCCACTTCACGGTCGCGCGCGACACAGCGGGCGCGTTTTCGTGCGCCGCGTGTGGCGAGCAGGTCAAACACGCCTGAATATCGCGCAGATTTCGCTTGCCTGTGGAGTTTCGGCGACAATGTCACCGCCGGAACTTTGATTCGACCTTTCCGACATCTTGCCGACAACTGCACGTTGCGCAGTTTTCACTACGTCGGCCCCGATCATCGCGATACGCGATAGCGCATGTCCCTGAGTCCGCGCGCGTTCCTGCTTGCATTTGCGCTGACCCTCTGCGGCCAGGAAGCGGCGGCGCAGGCGTGGCGGCTGCCGTCGTTGCCCAGTGCACAACCCTCCCCGGTGTCACGCACCCAGCGCTTCGGCGGCGCCTGCCAGGACTGCGATCTCTCCAACCGCGCCTTGCCCGGGGTGCGCATCGAGCACGGCGACTTTTCCCGCGCGCGCTTCGTGCGGGCGTTCCTTGTCCGCATGGACGGCGCCGGCTCCATCTTCGAAGGCGCCGATTTCAGCCTCGCCAACATGACGTCGGCGCGCCTGATGGATGCGCGCTGCGATCGCGCGCGGTTTTCGGGCGCGGTGATGACCGGGCTCGACGCGAGCCGCGCGCAACTCGCCGGCGCCGATTTCGCCAACGCCGAGATGCCCGACGCGACGTTCGTGCAGGCGCGCCTCGCTGGCGCGTCGTTCGCGGGCGCCAAGGCCATGCGTGCGAACTTCCTGCGCGCGGACCTGCGCAACGCCTCGATGGCCTACGCGCGACTGGACGGCGCCGACTTCACACAGGCCGATCTGCGCGGCGTCGGGTTTTCGGGCGCGACACTCACCGGCGCGAATTTTTCGCAGGCGCTGCACCTGACCGCGCCGCAACTGCGCGGCGCCTGCGGCGATGGCGCCACGCGCCTGCCCGGCGGCCTGCGCGTGGCGTCCTGCACCAAGAACTAGGCTTTCGGCGATTTAACGTGCTCGGGCTGCACGCCCAGCCCCATCAGCCGCGCGGGAATGCGCCGCAGCGGTGGGAACGCCGCCAGCAATCTCACCACCAGCGGCGGCTTGAACGGCGTGTCGGCGCTGCCGGCAAGCGCTGGCGCGATGACGCGGTTCTGCAGGAACACCTGCGCCTGCTGGGTCAGCCGCGTGGGGCGCTCACGGCGCGCCTGCACCGCCGCCAGATCCGCATCGGTCACGCTGGCGTCGCGCAGCAGCGTCGCCAGGATATTCGCCGTCGCCACCGCGTCCTGGACCGCCAGGTTGATGCCGATGCCGCCGATCGGCGACATAGCGTGCGCCGCGTCACCGATGAACAGCAGGCCGGCGCGCCACCATGTCCGCATCCGGTCGACGCTCACCGACAACAGTTTTGCGTCGTCCCATGTCGCCAGTTCCTGCACGCGGTCGCCCAGGAAGGGCGCGCGCCGGACCACCGTCGCGCGGAACGCGTCAAGACCGGCGGTGCGGATCGTGTCGGCGGCGCCTTTGGGAATGACATACGCGCATTGCCAGTAGGCGCCGCGGTTGAGCATGACGAACACCGCACCGTTGTCGAACCGGCCGACAGTTTCGTCGGTGTCGCTGTCCTTCCGCGACAGGCGAAACCAGAACACGTCCATCGGCGCGCCGAGTTCATCGACGACCAGTCCGCTCGCATCGCGCAATCGCGAATGTCGCCCGTCGGCCCCGACGACGAGGTCGGCCCTGAACAGTCGCTCGCCCTCGGATGTTTGCGCGCGCACGCCGACGACCCGTCCGTGCTCCTCGATCAGCGCCTCCGCGTCGGTATCCATCATCAGCGTGAACGTCGGGTATTTCGCCGCTTCCGCCGCGAGGAAGCTCAGGAAATCCCACTGCGGCATCATCGCGATGTACCGGCCATGCACCGGCAGGTGCGAGAAATCAGCCAGCGTGAACATCGTGTCGCCGAACTGCGCGTTGAAGCGCTGTACCTTCTGGTGCGGCAGTTTCAGGAACGCGTCGAGCAGACCCAGATCCCACATCACCTCCAACGTGGATGGATGGATCGTGTCCCCGCGAAAATCTCGCAGGAAATCTCCATGTTTCTCCAGCACGAGTGTCTTCACGCCGGCGCGGGCGAGCAGAAGACCGAGCATCATCCCGGCGGGGCCGCCACCGACGATGCAGCACTGATGGGACGATGCGCTCATGGCCCGCTCTCCGGCTTTGGCGCGTGTTTACGCCACCGTTCCGTCAACGCAACCGGCGCGCTCGACACGCCCGCGCGGGAGCCTATGTTGGCGGCAAAACACGGGAGGATTTCATGGCCGACATCAATCGCCGCTGGCTGCTCGCGCAACGTCCGCAAGGCATGGTCAAGGACAGCGATTTCAAGCTCGTGCAGGAGCCCGTCCCTGAGCCCGGCGACGGCGAATTCCTGGTGCGCCAGACGCACCTCTCCTTCGACCCGACGCAGCGCGGCTGGATCTCGATGGACACCTACCTGCCTGCCGTGAAGATCGGCGACGTGGTGCGCGCCGGTGGCATCGGCCAGGTGGTGAAGTCCAACCATCCCGGCTTCAAGGTCGGCCAGCTCGTGCAGGGCGGCTTCGGCTGGCAGGACTACATCGTCACCGCCGGCCAGACCGAGTTCATGCCGGTGACGCCGCTCTTCCCAGGCGTGACGCCGGAGCTGGCGCTCGGCGTGTTCGGCATCACGGGGCTGACCGCGTGGTTCGGGCTCACCGATGTGGGCAAGCCGAAGGCGGGGGAGACGGTCGTCGTCTCCGGCGCCGCGGGCGCGACAGGCTCCGTCGTCGTGCAGATCGCCAAGGCGCTTGGGTGCAAGGTGATCGGCATCGCGGGCGGGCCCGACAAGTGCGCGTGGGTGACGGGTGTTGCGGGCGCCGACGCGTGCATCGACTACAAGAACGAGCAGGTTCCTGCGCGCCTCAAGGAACTGGCGCCGAAGGGCATCGACGTGGTGTTCGAGAACGTCGGCGGTGAAATCCTCGAAGCGTCGATGACCAACCTCGCGCTGCGGGCGCGGATCGTGCTGTGCGGCGGCATCTCCGGCTACAACGACGCCGGCCCGCCCACCGGCATCCGCACGTACATGATGCTCACCGTCATGCGCGCGCGGATGGAAGGCTTCATCGTGCTGGACTATGCGCCGCGCTACGCCGAAGGCGTGCAGGCGCTGTCGAAGCTGATGGCGGAGGGCAAGCTCAAGACCGTCGATGACGTGCAGCACGGGTTCGAGAACATCCCCGCCACATTGCGGCGCCTGTTCGAAGGCAAGAACGTCGGCAAGCAACTGCTGAAGATCACCGACGCACCGCTGCCGGTGGTGTGAGGGACGGCGGAACAGAACGGGTAAACGCATGCGAAGACTGGTGCTGGCAGTGGCGGCTGCGTTGCTGCTTGGCGAAACTGCGTGCGCCGATCCGGCGCCCGCGCCGGCTGCGAAGGCGACGGCGACACCCGCGCCGGTCGCGGCGCCCGCGCCACCTGCGCCGGTCGTCGCGCGGCGGTTCGGGCATTTCCCGTATGCGGAGGGGACGAGCCTGCAGGACAACGTCTGCCGCCACAACGATCCCGAGCGAAAGTTCCTGCAGCCGGACGCGGCGGTCGCGCTGATGCGCATGCGCGCGGCGGCGGCGGTGGCGACGCCGAAGGTCGATCTCAATCCGTCCTCGTGTTTCCGCTCGATCGCGAGCCAGCGGGCGCTGTTCAACTGTTCAGGCGGGTCCGGGACGGGCTGCGCGAACGGGCGCCTCGCCAGCGCCGAGCGCCGCGCCACCGCCGTCGCGCCCCCCGGCTACAGCGAACACGCCACCGGCTACGCCATCGACTTCTTCCCCAGCGCCGAAGACCTGAAGGATGCGGGCGCCTGCCCGACCCGCAACGCCTGCACTGTGACGCCCGCCTTCGCGCGCTCGCGCTCGGGCCAGTGGCTCGCGGCGCACGCGCACGCGTTTGGGTTCGAGCAGTCGTTCTTCATTGGCAGCGCCCAGGGCGTGATGGTGGAGCCCTGGCACTACCGGTACGTGGGCACGGCGCGCGCGGAGGCTGTGTTTCAGCCGGCGCGCATGGCGTTCCCGTCGCCGAAGGCGGGACAGCGCCAGCCGTGAGCGATGTCAGCCGCCGGTAATCGCCCGCGCGAACGCGAGCCAGTCGGGGCTTGAGAAGGCCCACAGCAGCGAAATGTGAATGAACGAAAATGCCCCCGCCGACCACCAGTAGGCGGGATGGACGCGTTTGTGGGTCATGTAGTCGTAGGCGATCGCGGCGGCGAGAAGCAGCTCGGACACGACGACCGCGATCCACACCCCTTGTTCCGCAAATCCCAGCGGGATGGCGAGCCGCCCAGTGCCCGGGCCGGTCATCGAAAACAGCGCCGCCAGCATCAGCCGTTTGTGCCAGGCGCTGCGCCGGCGATTCCACAAAGCGGCGGCGACAAGCGCGCCCGTCACGGCGAAGGAGATCAGCGGCAGCGCCATGAACGCGAGCGGCGCCGGCGCGCCCGGCGGAACATGCCCGAGCCGCCCCGCCGTGATCGCGGTGGCGAAGCCCAGGGTGATCATGGCGCCGAATAGCAGCGCGCCCATCATTCCCAGTTGCCGGTGAAGTGCGGCCCGGCCGGTCGCGATCAGCGACGCCTGGGTCACAAACAGGATCATCCAGGCGGTGAACACGACGCAGTGGACCACCGTCAGCATCGACAGCGGCGGCGGCGCGTGAATGACCGGCTTGAGATAGAACGACGGCGCAAAACCGGCGAAGATCAGCAGCGCAGAGACCGCCGCCATGATCACGTAGAAGCGCGCGTCGGCGCTGGGCGTTTCGGTGACCGGGGTGGGGTCGCGTTTTTCGCGCGTTCCGGCCGCGGGCGACATGACTGTCATTGTTTCCCCTCCGTTCGGTCCCTTAAGTTCCCTGACCCGACTTCCTAAGTTGCAGCGCTCCCCCGCGCAATCCTTGGAAGGGCACGGTGACCCCTTGCTGGAACGCGTCGCTCAAGAAATCCTGGTCCCTTGCGGCACCCCCGCCCACTGCTCCGGGTCATGCCCGTAGAAAATCCGGTCGCCGCGATCGCGCATCGCGCGCAGCGCCTTGATTGATTTGAGGTGGGTTTCGGGGTCGGCGGTGATGCGCGGCAGGGCGAGGTCGTCCAGCGTGCGGCGCATGTAGCAGCAGTCGCCGGCGAGGACGACTGGGCCGCTTTCGAGCAGGACGCGGGCGCACTGGTGGCCGGGGGTGTGGCCGGGTGTGGGGAAGAGCATCACGGCGCCGTCGCCGAAGAGATCGTGTTCGCCGTTGAGTTTCAGCACCGGGTGACCCGCGTCGAACATGCCGCCTTCGTATGCTTCGCCGCCGGCGCGGGCGGCGTCCCACTCCGGCGCCTGGATGACGACGGTGGCGTTGGGCAGCGCCACGTTGCCGCCGGAATGGTCGCTGTGCAGATGACTGTTGACGATGAAGCGCACCGCGCCCGGATCGAACCCCGCCGCGCGCAGCCGCGCGCCGACATCCGCCAGCGCATCAAACTCCGCGGCGACGCCCTTCATCGCGTTCAGCGCGGTCGCGGCGGGAATGCCGAGGCCCGTGTCGAACACGGCGAGGCCCTTCTCGTGCTCGATCAGATACGCCGGCACCGGCACGCGGAACGGCGTCTTGGCCTCGTCCGCGATGAACGAGCGCAGCGGCATGGTGATCCAGCCGCAGGTGAAGGCGTAGAGGGCGATCATGGCGCGAGGGTGACACACCGTAGCGCCGGTCTCCAGACCGGCATCGGTGTTTCGTCCTGCACTGCCGGGCCGGTCTGGAGACCGGCGCTACGTTTATGCCGCCGGCCGCTCCTGCACCAG
>JANNVF010000237.1:0-5880 GCA_031414315.1 Hyphomonadaceae bacterium
ACGATAAACAGCATATCGCTCGTGGTGCTGGTATGACGCACGGCGAAGATGCCCACGATGGTGAGCGCCAGGCCAAAGCCGAGGATCGCGGCGATCTCGCGCACAAGCTGTCGGCGCTGCGCCAGCAGCACGAGCACCGCAAAGCCGAACATGCCGGTGGAAACGACGATATCGAGCGTCTGGACGCCGTCGCTGTCCCAGAGGAGCCGGCCGATTGCGGCTGCGGCCAGCAGCCCGGCGACACCGACCGAGGCCATCCGCGCGAGATGCTGTTCCGCGGCGGACGCAATCACGAGCAGACCAATGAACAGGATGGTCGCCGCCTCGCTCCAGTCGTGCAGGCCAAGCGCGTTGGGCTCCCAGAAGTGCCGCAGGCTGCCATCGCTCCACACAATGCGCGACATCGCGACGCCGATTGCGACCACGCCGACGGCGATCGCCACATAGCGCGGTAGCGGCTTGTCACGGCGCGGCAGAAACAGTGCCACTGCGGCAAGCGCCAACGGATACTCGTAGACGTCGTTGAACACGATCGGCGCCAGAAGCGCGGTCGCGGCGCCGCCGACGACCCCGCCGATCGACACCCACATGTAGAATTCGGTCAGCCGGCCCACGGGCGGGCGCCGCGCCGAAAGCGCGAGGTGGCAGACCAGCGCCGAGAGGAAGAAGCACACGAGGCTCGTTGAGAGCGTGAACATGAACTCGTTCTGCGTGAACGCGATGATCAGCGCCGCCAGCGAGATCGGCTGCAGCAGCGCCACCGGATCACGCCACGCCTCGGCGGATTTGCCGAACGCCACGACGAAGGTCACCAGGTAGAGCGCAAGCGGAATGACCCACAGGAACGGCGCCGATGCGACGTCCGTCGAGATGTGGTTGGTCACGCCGAGCATGAGGCTGGACGGCGCCGCCGCCGCCGCCATCCAGAACAGCCGGTCGCCCCAGGTGGATGTCGGCGCGATTTCGACCTGCGCGGGCGCCGACGCGGAGTCCGTGCGCGTCGCGAGGAAGCCCGCTGCAATGATGGCGGCGCCGACGAGGACGAAACACACCGCCCACGCGATGGATTGCACCGAAAGGCCGAGCAACGGTTCGACGATGACGGGATAGGCCGCAAGGCCCAGCAGGCTGCCGAGATTGCTCGCGGCGTAGAGATGATACGGGTCGTGCGCATCGTCGCGGCCGGTGCGGGCATACCAGGCCTGCAGCAATGGCGCGGTCGCGGAGATCGCGGCGTACGGAATGCCGACAGAGACCGTGAGCACCCCCAGCAGCCAGAAGATCGGCGTGGCGGTGTTGGGCGTTCCCAGCAGTGTCGTCACCGCGATCTTCAGGCCACCGCCCGATAGCACCAACACAAGGCACGCCGCCGCCAGCACGCCCGCGTGGATCAGCACCTGCGTCCGCAGGGAGGCGATGCGCGCCAGCCGGTGGGCGTAGACGTACCCGATCAGCAACGCGCCCTGGAAGAACACCATCGAGGTGTTCCAGACTGCGGGCGATCCGCCGAGCAACGGCGTGGTCATCCGCGCGAACATCGGCTGCAGCAGAAATATCAGCGCAGCGCTCGCGAACATCACGCCCGCGAACACGGGCGCAGCCGCCCGTCGTGCCTGCTGGGACTCCATCAACCTACCCCTCGAACATATAGCGCGGTGTCTGCCAGCCTGAGGGCGACAAGGGAACGCCTATTGTGAGGCGCCCGATATCCGGTGATTCGCCGGCTGGCGCTGCGTGCGCGCCCGGGCTTAATGGCGGCGGAGGTTCCGCATGTTTCCGACCGAACTCTTGAACAGCGCCCGACTTCTGCTCGCCGACGCCGAGGAACGACGCCTGAAGATCGCCACCGCGGAGAGCTGCACCGGCGGCCTGGTGGCGGCGCTGCTGACCGAAATTCCCGGCTCCTTCAGCGTGTTCGAGCGTGGCTTCGTAACCTATTCCAACCGCGCCAAGCAGGAGATGCTGGGCGTGCCGGGCGATCTCATCGCCGACTGCGGCGCCGTAAGCGAGCCGGTGGCGCGGGCGATGGCCGAAGGGGCGTTGCGGGAGGCGCACGCGAACATCGCGGTCTCGATCACCGGTGTGGCGGGACCGGGTGGCGGCACCGCCATGAAGCCGGTCGGCCTCGTCCATCTGGCGGCGGCGCGGGAAAACCGTGCGCTGATCCACGAGACGCTTCGGCTCGGCGAAATCGGGCGTGACGAAATCAGGCTGGCGGCGGTGGCCGTCGCGCTCGACCTGTTGCGCCGGATGATTCGCTAGGCCGGCGCCTTGATCGTGCAGCGGCGCGCGGCTTCCGCCTCGAACGCCTCCATAATCCGCGCGATTACCCTGTCACGGTTGGCCTTGAGCAGTGTGTTGAGTAGCGGATTCTTGAACTCGTAGGCGATCCAGAACCTCACCACCGAGCCCCCTGCTCCGTCGGGGACAAAGCGCCAGCGGTTCTCCAGCTTGCGGAACGGGCCACTGACCAGCGTTACGTCCACCTCGCCGGTGGCAGGCGCAGAGCGGACCCGCGTCGAAAACCGTTCGCGGATCGCCTTCCAGCCTACCAGCACGTGCGCGACAGCCTCGCGCACGCCGGCGGACTCCCGCTCACCGGAAATCTTCATGTCGAGTATCCAGGGAATGAAAGACGGATAGGACCGCACGTCGCCCACCATGGCGCACAGGTCTTCGGGCGCGAACGGCAGATGGCGTTCAGCCTGAAGAGTCGTGGCGCTCACGGACGCGCCGCTTCACGCTGCTCGCGGGCTGCGCGCAGCCGCTTGAAATCATCGCCGGCGTGATGGCTCGAACGCGTAAGCGGGCTGGCCGACACCATCAGGAAGCCTTTGGACTCCGCCAATGTAGCGAGGCCCTGAAACTCTTCCGGCGTCCAGTAACGGTCGATGGCGGCGTGCTTGCGGGTTGGTTGCAGGTACTGGCCGATGGTGAGGAAATCGATCCCCGCCGAGCGCATGTCGTCCATGACCTGGATGATCTCGGCCCGCGTCTCGCCGAGGCCGACCATCAGGCCCGACTTCGTGAAGAGCCGCGCATTGCGCTCCTTCACCTGCTCCAGCAGGCGCAGCGAGTGGTAGTAGCGCGCGCCGGGCCGGATCTCGAGATAGAGGCGCGGTACCGTTTCGAGGTTGTGGTTGAAGACGTCCGGCGCCGCGTCGATAACCCGTTCGGCTGCCCCAGCCTTGCGCAGAAAGTCCGGTGTGAGGACCTCGATAGTGGTCCCTGGAGCCGCTGCGCGGATCGCCTGTATCGTCTGGACGAAGTGATCGGCCCCGCCATCGGGCAGGTCGTCGCGGTCCACAGAGGTGACCACCACATGCGCCAGGCCCATCGCGGCGACCGCCCGGCCCACGTTGACCGGCTCCTCCGGATCAAGCGCGCCCGGCAGGCCGGTGGCGACATTGCAGAAACTGCAGGCCCGGGTGCAGATCTCGCCAAGGATCATGAAGGTGGCGTGCCGTTGCTGCCAGCATTCCCCAATGTTGGGGCAGGCGGCCTCCTCGCACACCGTCACCAACCGGTTTTCGCGCACAATCTCCTTGGTACGTTGGTACTCAGCGCCCATGGGCGCCTTGACCCGGATCCAGTCCGGCTTGCGCAAGACCGGCGTATCTGGCCGCTCGCGCTTCTCCGGGTGACGGTGGACCGTTCCCTCGCCGGGGGAAACCGGCAGGCCGCGCTTGTCGATCAGGGTCGCCATGGCTGGAACATGGGCGGATCCGCCCCCCCGATCAATGCGTAATCCCGGTTGGGCGTCTTGCGAAAACGGCGGCATCTAGTAGCGTTGTTACAGGCGTGAAACAATAATCACGCGGAGTTCCAGGGAGCGCAGCGCGCATGGTTCAGAGACCGTTCGACGTGGCGCGTACGCGCATCACCCTGTTTGACGCCCTTCTGCGGGCGCGCGCCGAGGCCGGCGGCAAGACCCCTATCGTGGAAGACCACGACCGCAAGGTCCTCAGTTACGATGACCTGATCCGCGCCGCGTTCGCGCTGGGCGGCAAGCTCAAGCGCCTGACGGCGGCGAAGGAGTCGGTGGGGGTTCTCCTCCCATCGGGCGTCGGCGCGACCGCCGTGTTCTTCGCCCTGCATGCGATCGGTCGGACGCCGGTGATGCTGAACTTCACGGCTGGCCCCGCCAACATCAAGGGCGCCTGCAAGGCCGCCCGGGTGAAGCGTGTCCTGACCGCACGCAAATTCGTTGAGGCCGGCAAGCTCGAAACGCTGATGCACGACCTCGAGCACGACCTCACGGTCACTTACCTCGAAGACGTCCGCGAGAAGGTCCACCTTGGCGACAAGCTCGCCGCCCTGGTCAAAGGCGCCTTCCCGAAGGCCTTCCGCGCACCAGGGAACCCTGACGAGCCGGGCGTCATCCTGTTCACGTCCGGCAGCTTCGGCGCCCCCAAGGGCGCGGTGCTGAGCCACGCCAACATCGTCGCCAACGTCGAGCAGGTCTCGGCGCACATCGACTTCGAACCGGACTGGGTGTTTTTCAACCCGCTGCCGATGTTCCATTGCTACGGCCTGACCGGCGGGACGCTGCTGCCGCTGCTGATCGGGCGGAAGGTGTTCCTCTATCCGTCACCGCTCCATTTCAAGGAAATCCCGCAACTGATCGCGGAATGCGGCGCCAACATCCTGTTCGCCACCGATACGTTCGCCCACCAGTACGCACGCAGCGCCAAAGGCGATGCACTAAAGTGCCTCAAGTTCTGCGTGCTCGGCGCCGAGAAGGTGAAGCCGGAGACACGCGAACTCTTCCAGCGCCGCTTCGGCGTCGAACTGCTCGAAGGCTACGGCGCCACCGAAGCGTCGCCGGTCATCGCGGTGAACCAGCCCAACAGCCAGCCTGGCGGCGCCAACGTGCACGGCACAGTCGGGCGCATGTTGCCCGGCATGGAAATCCGCCTCGACGACGTGCCCGGCATCGCCGAAGGCAAGAAGCTCGTGGTGCGCGGCCCGAACGTCATGCGCGGCTATCTGCTCGCCGATGGCGGCATGGAAGAACTGGTCGACGGCTGGCACGACACAGGTGATGTCGTGTCGATCGACGATCAAGGCTTCGTGTCGATCATCGGCCGCGTGAAGCGCTTCGCGAAGATCGGCGGCGAGATGGTGTCGCTGAGCCAGGTGGAAGGCTTCGCCTCCGCCGTCTGGCCCGAGCACCGCCACGCCGCGATCGCGATGTCCGATCCGCGCAAGGGCGAACGGGTGATCCTGATCTCCGACGCGCCGGACGCGGACTCCGCGAAGATCCTCGAATGGGCGCACAAGAACGGCGCGCCGGAAATCGCGGTGCCGAAGAAGGTGCTGAAGGTCGCGGAGATTCCGGTGCTGGGTACCGGCAAGACCGATTACGTCACCGTGCAGAAGATGGCGGAAGACGCGATCCGGCTCGCGGACGCAGCTTAGCACACTTCAAAGCGGCGTGGATTGATTGGCCGGGTGGCGCGCGATCAGATGTGCAGCACGCGTCCGTACGCATCCAGCACAGACTCATGCATCATTTCGCTCAGCGTCGGGTGCGGGAACGTCGTGTCGGAGAGCGTCTCTTCCGTCGCTTCCGCCTGCATCGCTATCGCGTAGCCCTGGATCAGTTCGGTGACTTCGGCGCCGACCATGTGCGCGCCCAGTAGCTCGCCCGTCTTCGCGTCGAACACCGTCTTCACGAAGCCCTGGTCCTCGCCCAAGGCAATGGCCTTGCCGTTGCCGGCGAACGGGAAGCGCCCGACGCGCACCTCCCTGCCCGCCGCCTTCGCCGCCGCTTCGGTAAGGCCGATGCTCGCCACCTGCGGGTGCGAGTAGGTGCAGCCGGGAATGCGCTCCTTGATCATCGCGTGCGGATGCTTGCCGGCGATGGCTTCGACGCAG
>JANNVF010000238.1:0-3429 GCA_031414315.1 Hyphomonadaceae bacterium
TGCCCCGTGTACCTAGCGTGCTGTTACCGTGGCGCTTGACGCCAACCGGTGCCCCCTATAACAGACCGCTTTCCGCGCGCCCCGGTCCTGCCGGCGGTGGCGGAGAATTCGTCAAGCGCGTTTCGTCGTCGCTTCCGAGCCTGAGGCCGTCTTCGGCAGGTTCGGGGAGGGGGCACGCTATGCGTTTGGCGCTTGCCGGTTCTGCCCTGACAGGGGCCTCGCCGGAGCCGAATTCACCTAGGGAAAGAGTGGCCAGTGCCGACGATCAACCAGCTTATCCGCAAGCCGCGCCAGCCGCTGAAAGAGCGTAACAAGGCCCCGGCCCTGAAGGCCTGCCCGCAGCGCCGCGGCGTCTGCACCCGGGTCTATACGACGACCCCGAAGAAGCCGAACTCGGCGCTCCGCAAGGTCGCCAAGGTCCGTCTCACCACGGGCATCGAAGCGGTCTGCTACATCCCCGGCGAAGGCCACAACCTGCAGGAGCACTCCGTGGTGCTGATCCGCGGCGGCCGCGTGAAGGATTTGCCCGGCGTCCGCTACCACATCCTGCGCGGCGTGCTCGACACCCAGGGCGTGAAGAACCGCAAGCAGCGTCGTTCGCACTACGGCGCCAAGCGTCCGAAGTAAGGAAGAGATAGATGTCCCGTCGCCACCGCGCCGAGCCGCGTCAAGTCCTGCCCGATCCGAAGTTCGGGGATGAAACGCTCACCAAGTTCATGAACTACATCATGTACGAAGGTAAGAAGTCGACCGCCGAAACGATCGTCTACAGCGCGTTCGATGTCGTGGAAAAGCGCCTGAAGCGTCCCGCACTCGAAGTGTTCCACGATGCGCTGGCGGCGGTCGCCCCGGCCATCGAAGTGCGCTCGCGCCGGGTCGGCGGCGCGACTTATCAGGTCCCGGTGGAAGTGCGCCCGGAGCGCCGCAAGGCGCTGGCGATCCGCTGGCTGGTCACGGCCGCGCGCGCGCGCAACGAAAACACCATGGTGGACCGCCTCGCCGGTGAGCTGGCGGATGCGGCCAACAACCGTGGGTCGGCGGTGAAGAAGCGTGAAGACACGCACCGGATGGCCGAAGCCAACCGCGCCTTCTCCCACTATCGCTGGTAGCAGCCTCAACTTTCGGCAGCTCGCGGCCACGCGGCCGCCGGCAACGGAAAGAAATTCCAAGATGTCCCGTCAGTTCAAGATCGAAGACTACCGAAACTTCGGTATCATGGCCCATATCGACGCGGGCAAGACGACGACGACGGAACGCGTGCTGTTCTATTCCGGCAAGAGCCACAAGATCGGCGAAGTCCACGATGGCGCGGCCACCATGGACTGGATGGAGCAGGAACAGGAACGCGGCATCACCATCACGTCGGCCGCGACCACGACGTTCTGGAACGGCAAGCGCCTCAACATCATCGACACCCCCGGCCACGTCGACTTCACCATTGAAGTCGAGCGCAGCTTGCGCGTGCTCGACGGCGCGGTGTGCGTGCTGGACGGCAACCAGGGCGTCGAACCGCAGACCGAGACCGTCTGGCGTCAGGGCGACAAGTATAACGTCCCGCGCATCGTGTTCGCCAACAAGATGGACAAGATCGGCGCGGACTTCTTCAACTGCGTCAACGATCTGAAACTTCGCCTCGGCATCAAGCCGGTGCCGCTGCAGCTGCCGATCGGCATCGAAGCCGGCTTCAAGGGCCTGGTCGATCTCGTGCGTATGGTGGGGATCATCTGGAACGATGAAAGCCTCGGCGCGAAGTACGAGGAAGTCCCTATTCCCGACGACATGCTTGAGCAGTGCAAGGAATACCGCGCTGCCCTCATCGAAGCCGCCGTCGAACTCGACGACGAGGTTCTCGAGAAATTCCTCGATGGGGAAGAGCCGGACGAGCCGACGCTGAAGCGCCTGATCCGCAAGGCCGTGCTGCACGGAACCTGGTATCCGGTGCTGTGCGGCTCCGCGTTCAAGAACAAGGGCGTGCAGCCGCTGCTCGATGCGGTCGTCGACTATCTGCCGAGCCCGCTCGATCGTCCCCCGATCAAGGGCATCGATTTCAAGACCGAAGCGGAGATCACGCGGATCTCGTCGGACGACGAGCCGTTCTCCATGCTCGCCTTCAAGATCATGGACGACCCGTTCGTCGGCACGATCACGTTCTGCCGCATCTACTCCGGCAAGCTGAACACCGGCGACGGCCTGCTCAACTCGACGCGCGACAAGAAGGAACGTGTCGGGCGCATGTTGCTGATGCACGCCAACAACCGCGAGGACATCAAGGAAGCGTTCGCCGGCGACATCGTCGCGCTGACCTCCCTGAAGGATACGACGGGCGACACGCTCTGCGATCCCGCCAAGCCGGTGATCCTGGAACGGATGGAATTCCCCGAGCCGGTCATCGAGATGGCGGTGGAGCCGAAGTCCAAGGCCGACCAGGAAAAGCTGGGCGTGGCGCTGGCCAAGCTTGTCGCGGAAGATCCGTCCTTCCGCGTGTCGACCGATCACGAGACCGGCCAGACCATCCTCAAGGGAATGGGCGAGCTTCACCTCGACATCAAGATCGACATCCTGCGCCGGACCTACAAGGTCGAGGCCAACGTCGGCGCGCCGCAGGTGGCGTACCGCGAAAAGCTCGGCCGCGCCGCGACCATCGACTACACCCACAAGAAGCAGACCGGCGGCACCGGCCAGTTCGCGCGCATCAAGATCGAGTTCGTCCCGGGAGAGCCGGGGTCGGGCTTCGTGTTTGAAAACGACATCGTCGGCGGCGCCGTGCCGAAGGAATTCGTCCCGGGCGTCGTCAAAGGCCTGACGTCGGAAAAGGAAAACGGCCTGCTGGCCGGCTTCCCGATCATCGACGTGAAGGCGACGCTGATCGATGGCGCCTTCCACGATGTGGACTCCAGCGTGCTGGCGTTCGAAATCGCGGCCCGCGCGGCGTTCCGCGAACTGAAGGACAAGGGCGATCCGCGCCTGTTAGAGCCGATCATGAAGGTCGAGGTCGTGTCGCCGGAAGATTACGTCGGTTCGGTGATCGGCGATCTCAACTCCAGGCGCGGCATGATCCAGGGGCAGGACATGCGCGGCAACGCCACCGTCATCAACGCGATGGTGCCGCTCGCCAACATGTTCGGCTACGTGAGCACGCTCCGGTCCTTCTCGCAGGGCCGCGCGAACTTCACGATGCAGTTCAGCCACTACGAAGAAGTGCCGCGTGCGGTGAGCCAGGAATTGCTCGCCAAGCTGCGCGCCTGATCTTCGACCACCTGAAACCAGTTTAGATTTGTAGGAGCGCCACCATGGCCAAGGCAAAATTCGAGCGGAACAAGCCGCACTGCAACATCGGCACGATCGGCCACGTCGACCACGGCAAGACGACGCTGACGGCGGCGATCACGATGGTGCTGGCCAAGGCCGGCGGCGCCAAGGCGATGAGCT
>JANNVF010000239.1:0-3829 GCA_031414315.1 Hyphomonadaceae bacterium
TGGGACGGCGACGGCAAGCGCGACATCTGGACCAACACCGGTGACGTGCTGGCCTCGATCGCCAACTATCTCGCCGCGCGCGGCTGGCGGCGCAACGAGCCGGTCTATGACGAGGTCTATCTCCCGCAGGACTTTGACTACGCCACGGCCGATGGTTCGGCCAAACCGATCTCGCAATGGCTGGCGATGGGCGCGCGATCGACGAGTGGCTTCACCTACACGCCGCAGGTGCAGGCGATGAACGCCACGCTGTTCCTGCCCGCCGGCGCCAACGGGCCGGCGCTGCTGTTGTTTCCGAACTTCAGCGTGATCCGCACCTACAACCCGTCCGACCGTTACGCGATGATCGTCAGCCTGTTGGCGCGGGGTTTCGAGGGCGGCAGCCGCCTCGTGAAGCCCTGGCCGATCGAAGCGGGATCGCTCACGCGCGACCAGCTGCTGGAGTTGCAGACAGCGCTCAACAGGCTCGGCTTCAATGCGGGCGCGCCCGATGGCATGTTCGGCACCGGCACACGTCGCGCGGTACGCCAGTACCAGCAATCCGTCGGCTTGCCCGCGGACGGTTACCCGACGCCGGCGCTGCTTGACCGGGTCAAGGGTCGCACGAGCGGTATCGATCGCGCCGCAGCGCAGCAAGCATCGCCATCGCTGCGCACCGAGGCCGGCATCCGCTCGCTGCAGCAGCAGCTCATCCGCATCGGCAAGCTGCGTGGTCGCGCGGACGGTGATGTCGGACCCGCCACACGCCGGGCAATCGAGGCGTTCGAGCGCGTGCTGCATCTGGAGCCCACGGGTCGCGCCACGCAGTTCATTCTGGATGAAGCGCGGAAGGTCTCTAGCTCGGCTCCTGCCCGCCGGAAGGCGAAGAGACGCCGGCGGTAGAGCGGATCCGTCGGCTGACGAGCGCGAACACGCCCATGCCGATGAGGATCACCACCGCGAGCCAGAACGGCGCCTGCAGGCCCGCGTCGCCGTACTTGCTTTTGGCGAACGCGTAGAGCGTTCCGCCGAAGAACGGCGAGAGCACGAAGCCCGCACCGGCGACGGCGGTGACCAGACCTGCAAGCCCGCCTTGCTCCTCGGGCCGCACCGCCAGTGACGCGCCGGCGGAAAAGCCCGGCCGCGCCAGACCAAAACCGACGCCCTGCATGAACTGCGCGACCAGTAGCAGGTTCAGCGAGTCCGCCACGATCTGGACCAGCACGCCCAGCGCGATCACCACAGCGCCAATCACCATCAGGCTGCGCCCCTGCAGCTTCAGGATGCGCAACAGGCCCATTTGCGTGGCGAGGATCGCGAGCGCCCCTACCATCAGCCCATTGGACGCGTAGACGATGGTGGTCGCCAGATCGAGGTGCAGCTTGTCCATCGTGTAGAACGTGAAGGTCTGCTGCAGCATGCCGGTCACGGTCGACAGACCGAGGCCGTACACGAGGTGGCCGGACACGCGGCGGTCCAGCGCTAGCTTCCAGGAGGTCGCCTGACGTTCACCATCCAGCGCCAACTCCGGTTGCCGGGACTCCGGCAGGAATTTCAGGATCGACATGGACGCCGCAACTGCGAGCACCGCGACGAGAAAGATCGGCACGATCGGTCCGGTCACCGCAGCCATCATGCCCGCCACCGCCGGACCAAGCGCCGCGCCCAACGCAAACGCCGACCCGAACGATCCCATCTCCTCGGTGCGTTCCTCGTGCGAGGTGCGGTCGGCGATGTAGGCCTGGCTAGCGGGGCTCGATGCGGAGCCCACCGCGCCGAAGATGGCGCGCGACAGCAGCAGGCCGATGAAGATCGCGAGCGGCGGCAGCCAGCCGGCCAGTCCCATCAGGCAGACCAGCGCGAATGCGGTCATCGACACGGCGTAAGCGGCAAACCCGAGCGCAATGATCGGCTTGCGGCCGCGCCGGTCGCTGGTGCGGCCCCAGAACGAACTGGCGAACACCCAGATCAGCGCCGAGAGCGAAAAGATCCAGCCGACGCTGGAGTCCTGAAGCCCCAGTCGCCGGGCAAGCGGCGGCAACAGCGCCAGCAGCATCGTGTTGCCGAAGCCCACGACCAGCATGCAGCTGAACAACAGAAGAAAGCTGCGCCGCCGGTCGTCTTCGACCGGGGCGCCTTCCGACGCAGACATCGCTCACTCAGTTTTGCGGTAGGGACGTTCCGCCTTGTAGCGCCGGAGCGCACCCGCCGGGAAGCGGCATATGCCTGGCATCTTCCCACGCGAGACAAAGCCGCAGGAATCTTTCGTAGACGGCCGCACGCTCGCGACTCGCGGAGTCGTGCGTCGCGCCCAGCTGGCGCATGGCGGCGTCCATCGGCGCGCCGGACGAAAACAGCGCCTGTATCCGCGCGTCGATCGCCTGGTCCATGCAGGTGAGATTGGTGTCGGCGGCCACGAAGTAGGTGTCGCGTTCGGTCCGGTGCTGCTCGATCTGCGGCTGGGACAGCGTCGCGGCGGCGGACGGGGCGGGGAAGACCGGCGCGGTCGGGCGCACACACGCCTGTTGCGCGGCCGCCTCGCCCGAGATCGCCAGCGACATAAGTACGGCGGCGACAAGAACGAGACGGTTCATGCGTGGGGCTCCCTGCCAGCACTTTGGTAACACTCCTGATCCGGCCCATGAAGGTGGTTTCACCCGGAGAGGGCGCCCCGTCCCGCCGATCTCCAGATCGGCTGCACCACCGGGGCGCAAACGCCGCATTAAGCCCCGCCGGTCCATAAGCGGCCGGTAGTTACGGGCGCCCCTCCTTCATGTTTCTCGTCATCGGCCTCCTCGTGGTCTTCGGCATGGTCTTCGGGGGCTTCGCGCTCGCCGGCGGCCACTTCGAAGTCATCATCAAGGCCGCGCCCATGGAATTCATGATGATCGGCGGCTCCGCCTTGGGGGCGTTGATCATCGGGCAGGATATGGGAACCATCAAAGCGCTCGGACCCGCCTTCGGGAAGGCGGCGAGTGGGTCCAAGTGGAAGAAGCAGGACTATCAGGACCTGCTGTCGCTGCTGTTCCAGCTCACCAAGCTGATGAAGACCAAGGGCGTGGTCGCGCTCGAAGCGCACATCGAGAAGCCCGACGAGAGCGCCATCTTCCAGAAGTATCCGCGCATCACGAAGGATCACTTCGCCACGGATTTCATCTGCGACACGTTGCGCATGATGACCATGAACCTCGACGACCCCCACCAGGTCGAGGACGCCATGGAAAAGCAGCTCGAGAAGCACCACCACGAGGCCATGCGCCCCGCCGGGGCCATGCAGAACATGGCCGACGCCCTGCCGGCGCTGGGCATCGTCGCGGCGGTGCTGGGCATCGTGAAGACCATGGGCGCCATCAACGAACCGCCCGAGGTGCTTGGCCTGATGATCGGCAAGGCGCTGGTCGGCACTTTCCTCGGCGTGTTCCTGGCCTATGGAATCGTCGGCCCGATCGCCTCCCGGATGGGTGGCGCGATCGAGGAAGAGGGCCAATTCTACCGCATTATCAAGGACGTGCTGGTTGCCCACCTGCACGGCAACGCGGCGCAGGTCTCGGTCGAACTCGGACGTGGCGGGGTACCGTCCTCCCTGCAGCCGACCTTCCTGCAGCTGGAAGAGGCGATCAACGCGGCCGAGGCTGCTTAACGACTTCGTGATGTGGACCGTCAGATCGGCCATTCTGTCGCACAAAAGTCGCGATTGACCGACAAATGAGGCGTTAGCGCCGCATTGCTGCGCTACAGGCTTGCCGACTCAGGGGGAGCCCCGGCAAAAAAGCATGGCCCGGCCTCAAAAAAGCCGTGCAAGGCCGGAATCCTCGCAGCCGCGTGTCGCGGGTGCTTGCATCCCCATGGG
>JANNVF010000240.1:0-4660 GCA_031414315.1 Hyphomonadaceae bacterium
AAGCCGATCGAGATCAACCTCAACGTCAACATCCGCCAGGAGATTGTCGTGAAGCTTGAGCGCGACGTGCTGGAAACGCTGAAGCAGAACCCGGACATTTTCTGATGCGTCCCCTTCTTGAAGGAACGAGATCCATGACTCCCCGCAGCCTCATGCTGGCCGCGTTCGCGGCCGTCGCGCTGACTGTCGCCGTCGCCGGCCCCGCCGCCGCGATCGAGGACCCGGTGCTCAACGCCGCCATCAACGAGAACCGTATCGGCGAACAGGCCGACGGCTATCTCGGCGCCGTTGACGGGGCGAGCCCCTCGACGGACGCCCGCGCACGAATGAACCAGGTCAACCTGCGCCGCCGCGAGACCTATACGTCGCGCGCGCAGCAGAACAGCGTCACCGTCGATGAGTACGCCAAGAGCTTTGCCTGCTCGCTGCTCACCAAGAACACGCCGTCCGGCGCGTCCTACCGCGACGAGAACGGCTCCTGGCGGCGCAACACGTCCGGCGTGGCGCTGCCATCGTACTGCCCGGCGTGAAGACCGCCGCCCTTGTCGCGGTCCTAGGCGCCATCCTCATCGGGGCGGTGGTCGCCATCGTCGTGGCGTGGAAGAACGCCGGGGTCGAGATCAGCCTGTTCGGCTGGGTGGTGATCGGCATCGGCGCGGTCGTCTCGGTAGCGCTCGGCGGCGGCCTCATGGCGCTGTCCTTCTTCAGCGCCCGGCGTGGCTTCGACGACCGGATCGACCACGTCGATCACGAGCACTGACGGTTTCCCTCCCGCAACGTCGAATCGAGCTAGGGTCGCAGGCTCGAGCTTTCAGGGGTTAGGCATGATCGAAGGTCCGCGCCTCGCTGCGCTTGTCGCATCGCGCGTCTGTCACGACATGGCCGGTTCGATGAATCCGCTTATCCAGGGGCTTGAAATGCTCAAGGAAAGCGACGCAGCGGGGAAAAACGCCGACGCCATCGCCCTCATGGAACATGGCGTCGCCAATGCGTGGGCGAGGCTCGATTTCTTCCGCTTCGCATTCGCCGGCGGAGGCGATGCTGGAGGCGATGGCGAAGGCCGCCTTGAGGAAGCCCGCGCGGTCGCGGAAAAACTCTACGGCTCCCTGAAGGCGGCGCTCGAATGGCGCGCGCAGCCGGTCTCTATGCCGCGGGCGACGCTGAAGGTGTTCATGAACGCGCTTTTCATCGCCAACGAGTGCCTGCCCAAAGGCGGGGTCGTGATCGTCGATGCGATTCGCGCCGGCGAGGTCGTGGAGTTGCGAATCAACTGCACCGGGCAACGCGCCGGCATGCGGCCGGCGACGTGGGCGGCGCTGCAGGGTGAGCTGCCGGAGGACGGCTACGCCGGCCCGGTCGCCCAGCCCCTTCTCGCCGGGATCCTTGCCCGCCAGACCAATGTGGAAATCCTCACCCGTCAGGGCGAGGGCACGGTCGATATCGTCCTGCGCTCGCCGCAGTTCACGCTGGCCTAGGCGCTGCAATCACCAACGTCCGTTAACCAACTCGCAAATCCTCGACGCTAGGACTGACTCCTGCGCGCGCGACCATCCGTGACGCGCGTGAGCGAGATTTGCATGAAGACCTGCCTCGTCGTCGATGACAGCCGCGTGATCCGCAAGGTGGCGCGCCGCATCCTGGAAGACCTGCGCTTCCGGGTGGACGAAGCCGCCGACGGGCTCGAGGCGCTGACCGCGTGCCGCAAGACGATGCCGGAAGCCATCCTGCTCGACTGGAACATGCCGGTGATGAGCGGCATCGACTTCCTGCGCCAGCTGCGCCGCGAACGCGGCGGCGATCTGCCGATCGTGGTGTTCTGCACGACCGAGAACGACGTCGAGCATATCTCCGAGGCGATCAAGGCCGGCGCCAACGAATACATCATGAAGCCGTTCGACGGAGACATCCTGCAATCGAAATTCATCGAAGCGGGGCTGCTCGCCCACGAGGCGGCATGATGATCGCCGAGGCGGATTTCTCCTTCGTCGCACGGGAAGTGAAGGCCCGGTCCGGGCTCGTGCTGACCCCGGACAAGTCCTACATGATCGAGACGCGACTGGCGCCGATCGCGCGCAAGGAAAGCCTCTCCGGCGTCGCCGAGCTGGCCGCCGCCGCGCGGCTGCGGCGCGACGAACGGCTCGTCTGGCAGATCACCGACGCGCTCACCACCAACGAGACGCACTTCTTTCGCGACCGCAAACCGTTCGACTTGCTGCGCGACCGGATCATTCCTGAATTCCAGCACGCGCATCCCAACCAGACGCTGCGCATCTGGTGCGCAGCGACGTCCACGGGCCAGGAAGCGTTTTCCATCGCCATGATGCTCGACGAACTGCGCGCTGCGGGCCGTGGCGTCGATGTCGACATCGTGGCCACCGATCTCTCCGAGCGTGTGCTGGAGAAGGCCCGCGCGGGCCTCTACTCGCAGTTCGAGGTCCAGCGCGGCCTGCCGGTGCGGATGCTGATCAAGCACTTCGAGAAGGTGGGCGATCTCTGGCGCATCGCCGACCGCATCCGCGCCATGGTGCGCTTCCAGCGCTTCAACCTGCTCGACGATCTGCGCCCGCTCGGCATGTTCGACGTCGTCGTCTGCCGCAACGTGCTGATCTACTTCGACGCGGAGACCAAGCGTGCGACGCGGGAGAAGATCGCGGCGCAATCGAACGACGACGGCGTGCTGATCCTCGGCACAACTGAATCGACCGTGGGCGTGTCGGACGCGTTCATGCCGGAGGGCGGCTTCTATCGCCGCAACCGCGCCGCCGAGCTTGAGGCGTCGGCGGCCTGAACGCTTTGCGCGAGGTCCCGGATCAATCGCCTTGCGATTGTCGGGGAAGCCACTAGAGCAATCGCTTTTGCTGCTCGGACAAGGCCCTCCATGTTCAAATCCCTGAGCGCGCGCGTCGTCGTCGCGTTGGCCCTTGGCCTGGCTGCGGGCGCTGCGATCCAGGCGAGCGATGCGGCGATCTGGCGTCAGGTCGCCGGCATCGTGGAGGCGTTCGGCGCGCTCTGGCTGAACGCTCTGCGGATGACCGTCGTGCCGCTCGTGTTCTCGTTGCTGGTCACCGGCATCGCGTCGGTGGCCGACGCCGCAGCGACCGGGCGGCTGGCGACCCGGGCCATCGTGCTCTTCACGATCCTCATCTTCAGCGCCGCGATCTTCAGCACGCTGGCGACGCAAGGTTTGCTCGCGCTGTGGCCGGTGGACCCCGCGCAGGCGCGCGCGTTCATCGCCGGCGCCGCGCCCACCGACGCAGCGACCATCGCGCCGCCGACGTTCGGCCAGTGGCTGGCCTCGCTCGCGCCCGCCAACCCGATCCACGCGGCGGCGGAAGACCAGATCCTGCCGCTGGTGGTGTTCGCGTGCTTCTTCGGGTTCGCCGCGACCCGCCTCCCCACCGAACAACGCACGCCGCTGGTGACGTTTTTCCGCGCGGTGGAATCCACGATGATCGTGATCGTGCGCTGGGTGCTGATCGTGGCGCCGATCGGTGTGTTCGCGCTGTCGCTCGGCGTCGGCACGCGGGCTGGATTTGGGGCGGCGGGGGTGCTGGTTCAATACGTGACCGTCGTTTCGCTGGTGACCATCGCGATCACCATCGTGGCGTACCTGCTGGCGGTGTTCTGGGGCCGCGTGCCGTTTCTCAAGTTCGCGCGCGCGACAGCGCCGGCCGGCGTGGTGGCGTTCAGCACGCAGTCTTCGCTGGCGACGTTGCCGGCGATGCTCGCCTGCGCGCGCGAGGGTCTCGGGATTCCAGAGC
This sequence comes from Hyphomonadaceae bacterium, assembly GCA_031414315.1. GTDB lineage: Bacteria > Pseudomonadota > Alphaproteobacteria > Caulobacterales > Aquidulcibacteraceae > VFBF01. Next base: position 3,762 of record JANNVF010000240.1, read on the forward strand.
GGATCACCGATCTCGTTTTGCCGCTGGCGGTGGCGGTGTTTCGCTTCACGAGCCCGGTGGCGAACCTCGCGGTGGCGTATTTCATTGCGCATCTCTACGGGTTCCAGCCGTCGACGCTGCAGATGATCGGCGCGATCTTTGCGGCGTTTGCGGCGAGTGTCGGCGCGGTCGGATTGCCGGGACAGGTGTCGTTTTTCATCTCGATGGCGCCGATCTGCCTCGCGCTCGGCGTGCCGCTTGATCTGCTGGGCATATTGCTCGCGGTGGAGGTGGTGCCGGACATCTTCCGCACGGTGGGCAACGTGATGGGCGATCTGGCGACGACGACGATCCTGCGCCGGCAGACGGAAACTCAGGGAGAGACACCATGACCAATCTTGCCGACTCCATGCCGTTTTCGCGCCTGATGGGTGTCGAGGTGATCGAGGCGACGAAGACGAAGGTCACTGCGAAGATGGTGGTGCGGGCCGATCTCTGCACGGCGGGAAATATTCTGCATGGCGGGGCGATCATGGCGTTCGCGGATGCGCTGGGCGCGATCGGCGGCTTTCTCAATCTCGAAGCAGGCAGCCGCACGACGACGCTGGAGAGCAAGACCAACTTCCTCGGCGCCGCGCCCGAAGGCGTCACCGTGATCGGCGAAGCCACGCCCGCGCACATCGGCAAGCGCACGTCGGTCTGGCACACCAGGATCACGCGCGAGGACGGCAAGGCCGTGGCGCTGGTGACGCAGACGCAGATGGTGGTGTAGGCGCGCGGAGGCGCCCGCGGAATCGCGGTTGATCGCCCGTAGCGGCGGGGGTGGCCCCGCGGCCGCACAAACAAAGCGCAAAAGGTTTCGCAGCCCGCCGCAAAACCGCGCGACCGGCGCAAACACCAAAAGGCGCCCACACACCCCC
>JANNVF010000241.1:0-4402 GCA_031414315.1 Hyphomonadaceae bacterium
CCTCAGCTCACCAGCACGCGCGGCAGTTTGAACACCACGTCTTCATCGGTCACGCGCACTTCCTCCACGCGGGCGTCGAAGCGCGCGCTGAGCGCGGCGATGAGCCCTTCAACCAGATCTTCCGGCGCGCTCGCGCCGGCGGTGATGCCCACCGTCTTCACGCCTTCAAGCCACGCCCAGTCGAGATCGTCGGCGCTCTCGATGAGGTGCGAGTCCTTGGCGCCGGCGCGCAGCGCCACTTCCGCGAGCCGCACGGAGTTCGATGAGTTCGACGCGCCGATGACGAGCACGAGATCGGCGTCGCGCGCGAGTTCCTTCACCGCCACCTGCCGGTTGGTGGTCGCGTAGCAGATGTCTTCCTTGCGAGGCGCGGCAATTTCGGGGAAGCGCGCCTGCAGCGCGGCCACGATTTCGGCGGTGTCGTCCACCGACAGCGTGGTCTGCGTCACGAACGCGAGGTTGGCGGGGTCGCGCGGCGTGAAGGCCCGGGCGTCGTCCAGGGTCTCGATCAGGGAAATCGTGCCTTCGGGCAGCTGGCCCATGGTGCCGATCACCTCAGGGTGGCCGGCGTGGCCGATGAGCACGATCTCGCGGCCCATGCGCGAGAGGCGCTCCGATTCCACGTGCACCTTGGAGACCAGCGGGCAGGTGGCGTCCACGTAGAGCATGGCGCGACGCTCGGCCTCGGCCGGGACGGATTTCGGCACCCCATGGGCGGAAAACACCACCGGGCGATCGGTGGGGACCTGATCCAGCTCCTCCACGAACACCGCGCCCAGCCGCTCCAGCCGCTCCACGACGTGGCGGTTGTGCACGATTTCATGGCGGACAAAGACCGGCGCGCCCCACTTCTCCAGCGCCTTTTCGACGATCTGGATCGCCCGGTCCACGCCCGCGCAGAACCCGCGCGGCGCGGCCAGCAGGATCCGGAGGGGGGGCTTGGAAGAGGGTGGCAGACCGTCCATGCGCCTTACTTACGGCGTCCTCGTGTTGCGGGGTAGGGCGACCGCTTGTATCACGCCAGCCGGTTCGCCGGCGCCGGGTCCTCGGTGGTTGGTGCGCGAAAGGGGTCCGCATGAAGTTCGCCCATGTTCTCATCGCCCTTTTGGCGCTCCCGCTGGCCGCCTGCGCCTCCAAGAAGGACGCCGAGGCGGCGCCTGCCTCCGGGCAGGTCGCGGCTCCCGCACGCGGCGGCAACAACCCGCTGGAGCGGATGTTCGGCGCCAACGCGGAGCCCAACGCGGGCCCGTGCCCGTTGCTGGGGGTGCTCTACGATTCATCGCGGATGGTGGAGTTCACGAGCGCCGAGGAGCGCTTCGCCAACGTCGCCTACACCGCTGAAATGCGCGGCGTGCGGGGCCTGTGCCGCTACACCGGCACCAACCCCATCGAAATGAGCCTCCAGATCGACATGGCCTTCGGCAAGGGCCCGGCCGCGCAGCGCAGCAAGCGCACCTACCGCTACTGGGTGGCGGTCACCCGCTCGAACCTGGCGCCGGTGGAGAAGCAGTATTTCGACGTGGAGGTGGATTTCCCGCGCGGGTCGGACCGGATGGCCGGCTCCGAGGTGATCCAGAAGATCGTCATCCCGCGCGCCAATGACACAATCTCGGGCGCCAACTTCGAGATTCTCGTCGGCTTCGAGCTGACGCCGGAGCAACTGGCCTTCAACCGATCCGGCAAGCGGTTCCGGGTCGATGTGGGCCAGGACAACCCGAACACGCCGTAAACGTAGCGCCGGTCTCCAGACCGGCCAGCCGTCGCAGGACGAGAGCCGGCCTTGCAGCCGGCTTTGCCGGTTTGTAGACCGGCGCTACGCTACTTCCATCAGCCTGTCGGTCCCTCTACCTCTCACCCCATGACCGATCTCGCGCAGTCCCTCACCACGCACCTCGCCGCCGCATTCGCCGCCGAAGGGCTCGACCCGGCGCTGGGCGCCGTGAAGCGCTCCGACCGGCCCGATCTGGCTGCGTTCCAGTGCAACGGCGCGATGGCGGCGGCGAAGGCGGCGGGCAAGCCGCCACGCGCGGTGGCGGAAGCGGTGGTGGCGCGGCTCGCGGGCGTGGCGGACATCGCGCATCTGGAAATCGCCGGGCCTGGCTTCATCAACATCGCGGTGACCGATGATGTGTTGACGGTGCGGGCGAAGGCTATCGGCGACGATGATCGCGCGGGCGCCGCGCTCGTTGCGCATCCGCGCCGCGTGATCGTCGACTACGGCGGGCCGAACGTGGCCAAGCCCATGCACGTGGGACACCTGCGCGCGTCGATCATCGGCGAAAGCATCAAGCGGCTGTTCCGGTTTCGCGGCGATCAGGTCTGGGGTGACGCGCACTTCGGCGACTGGGGCTTCCAGATGGGTCTGCTGATCGCGGACTTCGAGGATCGCTTCGGCGCGCTCGATCCTGACGCCATGTGCGCGCCGGACGTGCACGCCCGGCTCAACGCCATGACGCTCGATGATCTGCAGACGATTTATCCCGAAGCGGCAGCGCGGGCGAAAGCCGACGAGGCGTTCCGTGATCGCGCGCGCAAGGCCACGACGCGGCTGCAATCGGGCGCGCCCGCGTACCGGGAAATCTGGTCGGCGTACCGCGATCTTTCGATGGCCGCGCAGAAGGTGGATTTCGCGTCGCTCGGCGTGGACTTCGATCTGTGGAAGGGCGAAGCGGATGTGGATCCGCTGATCTCCGGCATGGTGGAGGATCTGCGCGCCAGGGGCCTGCTGAAAGAGGATCAGGGCGCCCAGGTGGTGCACGTCTCCGGCGGCGAGACCAAGAAGAAGAAGCTCGATGACGGCACGGTGGTCGATGCGCCGTTTCCCCCGCCGTTGCTGGTGATTTCGTCGGAAGGCTCGGCGATGTACGGCACCACCGATCTGGCCACCATCATCGATCGCGCGCAGGAGTTTGCGTTCGAGTTGTGTCTCTATGTAGTGGATCAGCGTCAGGCCGATCACTTCGAACAGGTGTTCCGCGCCGCCGCGTTGGCGAACTACGCGGCGCGCGACACGCTGGAGCACATCGGCTTCGGCACCATGAACGGGCCGGACGGCAAGCCGTTCAAGACCCGCGCCGGCGGCGTCCTGCGGCTCGCCGATCTGATCGAGATGGGCACGGAGAAGGCGCGCGAACGCCTGCGGGTCGACGAGATCGGCGCGGAATTCTCCCCGGAAGAGTTCGAGGAGATCGCCCACAAGGTGGGCATCGCGGCGATCAAGTTCGCTGATCTCAGCAACTTCCGCGGCACGTCCTACGTGTTCGACATCGACCGCTTCGTCAGCTTCGAAGGCAAGACGGGCCCGTACCTTCTCTATCAGGTGGTGCGGATCAAATCGATCTTGCGCAAGGCGGAGGAGGCGGGCGTGAAGGCCGGCGCCATCGCCATCGCGCACGCCAACGAACGCACACTGACACTGGCGCTCGACGCGTTCGATGCAGCGCTGGTCAGCGCGTACGACAAGCGCGCGCCGCACTTTCTGGCCGAGCACGCGTTCAGTCTCGCGCAGGCGTTCTCGGGCTTCTACACCAACTGCCCGATCCTGCCGGAGCCGGACCCAACCGTGCGCGCCTCACGCCTCGCGCTCGCGCAGGCGACGCTGAAGCAATTGACGCTGACGCTCGATCTGTTGGGACTGCATGCGCCAGAGCGCATGTAGAGCTTCAGCGCGCGTAGGTTTCGCGCTTGAGCACGTCGCCGGTGCCGGCATGCACGTCGACCTCGATGCGGCGGCCGTCCTGCACCCAGCCCTCGATTTCCCAATGGCCGTCCCGCAGCTTCACCTCGCGCACGCGCGCCACGCCCTGATCGCGCGCGATGGTTACGGCGGCGTCGCGGGACACGGCGGTCTGCACCGTCGTCGCACCGGTGTGGTGTGATGAACTGTGATGCCCACTTGGATGGTCGTCGCTGCCGTGGCGGGCGAGCGCGACGGTGGGCGCTTGCGACAGCACGGCGGCGAAAGCGAGCGCGAGGCTCATCGGGACGAGGCGGGACATGGGCATCTCTGATCTGGACCACCCTCTGTAAACAGCCGTTCCGGCGCCTTGCAACATTTTCGTGCGGCCCCTCCCCACAACGGGAGCGGGAGGGTAGAGCGGATGAAAACCACCACCGGGAGGCCAGCATGAGCATCAGGAACACCGGCGGGTGGCGCACATTCTGGGTGTTGTTCGCGGCTGGCTGGGCGCTGTTTGCCTTTCTGGCGGGGACCAACGGCCAGATGGTGACCCCCGTCTCACCCGGCGGCATCCTCGACCACCAGGTGGCGGCCACGGCGGCGCGGGTCGATGAGATCCAGGGCGCCTGGGCACAGGCGGGATACCTCTCGTTCGCGCGGCTCTCCATCGGACTCGATCTGGTCTTCATCGGCGTGCTGACCGTGGCCGGCGTCATCGGCGGG
>JANNVF010000242.1:0-9531 GCA_031414315.1 Hyphomonadaceae bacterium
GGACACGGAGGTGGCGGTGGCCGCCGCGGTGGCGCCGGTTGCTGTCGTGCCAGTCGCCGCTGCGCCGACGGTCGCGCCCGTGGCCGCCGCCGAGACGCCAGTGGCGCCGACGCCCGCGCCCGCTGAAGCGCCCAAGCCGTAAAGTCTGCGACAGATCGCTTCGTCATTCCGGGCTCGGCTCTCAGTCGCCCCGGAGTGACGAAGGTGAGGTGCTGACGGAGGGGCTGACAAGCGACATTCAAGTTGCTACATAGCCCTTCAGATACATCGCTGACTGCCCTCGATGAGGGCGCGGCGGCGGCTCCGGGAGGGGCCGCCGCTTTTCATATTAAAGGGCTGAAATACCGCGTGCGTGCGTCCAATCCCCTCGAGGAAAAGCTCATCGACCTGCTGGAGCCGGCGGCCGGCGACCTCGGCTATGCGCTGGTCCGGGTGCGGCTCAGCGGGCTGAAGCGCAAGCGCCTGCAAATCATGGCCGAGCGGGTGGCCGACGGCGGCATGGGCATCGGCGATTGCCAGAAGCTGTCGCGGGCGATCTCGCCGGTTCTGGAGGCCAACGACCCGATCAAGGGCGAGTACGATCTGGAGATTTCGTCTCCCGGCATCGACCGCCCGCTGGTGCGGCTGGAGGACTTCGCGCGCTTTGCCGGCCACGAGGCCAAGGTCGAGCTGTCCATGGGCATCGAGGGCCAGCGCAAGTTTCGCGGGATCATCGCCGGGGTGGACGGCGAGGACATTCGCCTCACGCACGATCAGGGCGAGGCGCGCTTCAGGTTCTCCACGGTCGCCAACGCGCGGCTCATTCTCACCGACAAACTGATTTCCGAAGACCTCCGTCGCGCCAAGGCCGCTGAGGCGGCTGGTATCGGCGCGGTCGAAGATGAAGACGAAGAGTAGAGGGCATAGAGATGGTTGTAGGCGTCAGCGCTAACCGCATGGAAATCCTGCAGATCGCCGATGCGGTCGCGCGGGAAAAGGGCATCGACAAGCAGCTGGTCATCGACGCGATGAGCCACGCGCTGCAGAAGGCCGCGCGCTCGCGCTACGGCGCCGAGCACGATATCCGCGCCGACATCGATCCCAAGTCCGGCGAGATGACGCTGAAGCGTGTTGTCACCGTCGTCGATGACGAGGTGCTGGAAGCGCAGGCGCGGCCCTTCAATCCCGCCACCGACATGGAGCTGAAGGATGCGCTCAAGAGCGATCCCGACGCGCATGTGGGCAAGACCTACATCGACATCCTGCCGCCGATGGATTTCGGCCGTGTCGCCGCGCAGACCGCCAAGCAGGTCATCAACCACGAAGTGCGCGAGGCCGAGCGCGACAACCAGCACGAACTCTACAAGGATCGCGTCGGCGAGATCGTCAACGGCGTGGTCAAGCGCGTCGAGTACGGCAACATCGTCATCGATCTGGGCCAGGCCGAAGGCGTCATCCGTCGCGCCGAAGCCATTCCGCGCGAAAATCTGCATCAGGGCGATCGCACCCGCGCGCTGATCTACGACGTGCGCCGCGAAGCCAAGGGCCCGCAGATCTTCCTGTCGCGCGCGCGGCCGGAATTCATGGCCAAGCTGTTCGCGCAGGAAGTGCCGGAAGTCTACGAAGGCATCATCGAGATCAAGGCCGGCGCTCGTGATCCGGGCTCACGCGCGAAGATCGCGGTGATGAGCCACGACAGCTCGATCGACCCCGTCGGCGCCTGCGTCGGCATGCGCGGCGCGCGCGTGCAGGCGGTGGTCGGCGAAATGCAGGGCGAGAAGATCGACATCATCCCGTGGTCGTCTGATCCCGCGACGTTCATCGTCAACGCGCTGCAGCCGGCGGAAGTGTCCAAGGTCGTGCTCGATCCCGAGCAGGGCAGGGTGGAAGTGGTGGTCGGTGAAGCGCAGCTCTCGCTCGCCATCGGCCGGCGCGGCCAGAACGTGCGCCTCGCGTCGCAGCTGACCGGCTGGCAGATCGACATCATGACCGAGGACGAGGAGTCCGAGCGTCGCCAGAAGGAATTCGCCGTCCGCACGGCGCTGTTCATGGAGGCGCTCGACGCCGACGAGATGATGGCGCAGCTGCTCGCCACCGAAGGTTTCGTCACCGTCGAGGACATCGCCTACATCGACACCGATGATCTCGCGCAACTGGAAGGCTTCTCGCCGGAACTGGCGGAAGAACTGCAGTCGCGCGCGCGCGCCTACCTTGAGGAGCTGGCTGAAAAGCTCGACGCCGAACGCCGCGAACTGGGCGTGGAGGACGATCTCCTCGAAGCCCCCGGCATGACGCTCCCGATGGCCATCCTGCTCGGCAAGGGCGGGGCCAAGACGCTGGAAGACTTCGCCGGCCTCGTCGCTGACGACCTGCGCGGCTGGTTCGAGACCAAGAACGGCGAACGCATCCGCCATCCGGGCATCCTCGATTCCATGCAGCTGTCGCAGGATGACGCCGACGCGCTGATCCTCAGCGCCCGGGTCGCGGCCGGCTGGATCGAAGCGCCGCCGGAGCCGGAAGAGGAAGAAGTCGACCCGAACGCCCCGCGCAGCGAGACCATCGAGGACGTGTTCCGCTGAACGATCCCGACATAGACGCAGACGATCGCGACAAGGGGCCGGGCGGCCGCTCGCGGGAGCGCAAGTGTGTCGCTACCGGTGAGGTGCTGACGGAGGCGCAGCTGGTGCGGTTCGTCGCCGCGCCGGACGGCGCGCTTGTCGCCGATGTGGCGGCGAAACTGCCGGGGCGCGGCGTCTGGGTGCGGGCCGATCGCGCGTCGATCGAGACCGCGCTCAAGCGGCAGGCGTTCGCCCGCGGGCTGAAGAAGGCGGTGACCGCGCCGGCAGACCTTGCCGATCGCGTTGAAGCGCTTATCTCGCGCCGCTGCCTGGATATTCTCGGCCTCGCCAAACGCGCCGGCGCGATCGCCATCGGCACGGTGCAGGCGGAGGACGCCATCCGCCGCGCCATGCCGCTCTGGATCGTGGAGGCGAGCGATGGGGCCGAGGACGGCCGTCGCAAGCTCGCAAAGCTCACGTTCGGGCTCTGGGGGGAGGAGCCCCGGGTCAGCGGATGTTTCACGAGCGGGGAAATGGGCGTGGCGCTGGGGCGTGATCCTGTGGTACACGCCGTGTTGCTCCAAGAGGGCATGGCGCAGAGCTGGACGGTCGAGATCGGCCGACTGGCAGGGTTTCGCGCCATCATACCTGCATCCTGGCCCCCCCCGCCCTGACCGGCGGCGATGGGCGGGACGGCGCGGAGGCCGGGCGCAATGCTCGTCCGCCGGGCCGCACTTCGGCATTGATTGATCTTGGTTGGATCTGGGAACTGTAGCGAACGCATGAGTGACACGACGGAACCGAAAGACGGCGGCAAGGAAGTTCGCAAACCGCTGACGCTGACGCGCACGACGAGCGGCGGCACGGTGCGGCAAAGCTTCCCTCACGGGCGCGGCAAGTCTGTCGCGGTCGAGGTCAAGCAGACTCGCGTGGTCACGCGTCCGGGGCAGACCCCGGCGCCCGCCGCCGCGCGTCCTGCAGCCCCCGCACCGACACCCGGTGGCGTCAAGGCGCCCACGGGCCCCGCGCCAGCGGGCGCCGTTGGCCGTCTCTCCAACGCCGAGGTCGCGGCGCGTGAAAACGCGTTGCGCGCCAAGCGCGAAGGCGACGACGAGCGTCAGGAAGAAAAGCGTCGCGCCGACGAGCAACGCCGCGCGCTGCTTGATGCACAGTCCGCCGCCGCCAGCCGAGACATGCCCGAAGCCGAGCCGGAGGAGGTCATCGAGGCCGCGGCCGAGCCCGAAGAACTTGCCGCGCCCGACGTGGTCGAAGATGATGAAGCGCCGTCGGCCCCCGCAGGGCCGCGCGTTGGTGATGTGGTGCAGCTTTCGGCGGGCGTTATCGCACTTCGCCGCGACGCCGCAGCCGCCGCCCCCGCCGCGCGCGCCGCGACCGCGACCACCAGCACAACTGCGCGTCCGACCGCCGCCCGCGCTGGTCGCGACGCTGCGCCCGCGCCAGCGCCGAAAGTGCCGAAGGCGCCCAAGGGCGCGCCCGGTGACTCGCGCGAACGCAAGAAACTGACACTCGACATGGTCGAGCGCATGGCCGAGGGCGACGACGAGAAGCAGCGCTCGCTGACCTCGATGCGTCGCGCCCGTGAGCGCGAAAAGCAGAAGCGCCACGCGCCCGGCGAAAAGGAACGCGTCGCCCGCGACGTGACGATCCCGGAATCGATCACGGTGCAGGATCTCGCCGCACGGATGGCGACCCGCGCCGCCGACATCATCAAGTTCATGTTCAAGCAGGGCACACCGGTGACCCTGGCGACGGTGCTCGACGCCGACACCGCACAGATCATCGCGGAAGAGTACGGCCACACGGTGCGCCGCGTGTCGGAATCCGACGTGGAGGAGGGCCTCTCCGGCGACGTCGATGCGGCGGAGGATCTTCAGCCACGTCCGCCAGTCGTGACCATCATGGGCCACGTCGATCACGGCAAGACCTCATTGCTCGACGCCCTGCGTCAGACCGACGTGGTCGCCGGTGAAGCCGGCGGCATCACCCAGCACATCGGCGCCTATCAGGTGCGCCTGAAGGACGGCAGCCGCGTCACGTTCCTGGATACCCCGGGCCACGCCGCGTTCTCGTCCATGCGCGCGCGCGGCGCACAGGTGACGGACATTGTCGTGCTCGTAGTGGCGGCCGACGATGGCGTCATGCCGCAGACGATCGAGGCGATCAGCCACGCCAAAGCGGCGGGCGTGCCGATCATCGTGGCGGTCAACAAGATCGACAAGCACGAAGCCGATCCCTCGCGTGTCATCAACGAACTGCTGCAACACGACATCGTCACTGAAGTGAACGGCGGCGACGTGCAGGTGGTTGAGGTCTCGGCAACCAAGAAGCTCGGCCTCGAAGAGCTGGTCAGCGCCATCGTGGTGCAGGCCGAAGTGCTCGAACTCACGGCCAACCCGAACCGTCCTGCCGAAGCAGCGGTGATCGAATCCAAACTCGATCGCGGACGCGGCACGGTGGCGACGGTGCTGGTGCATTCGGGCACGCTGAAGCGCGGCGACATCATCGTCGCCGGCGGGACGTGGGGGCGCGTGCGCGCGCTGACCAACGAACGCGGCCAGACGCTGAGCGAAGCGGGTCCGTCCACGCCGGTGGAGATCATGGGTCTCGAAGGTGTGCCGGAACCGGGCGACACCATGCAGGTGGTCGAGAACGAAGCGCGGGCGCGCGAAGTGGCGGAATTCCGTCAGCGTCGCCGCCGCGAGAAGGTCGCGCCGACCGCGCGGGCCTCGTTCGAACAGCTGATGGCGAAGAAGGAAAGCGGCGCCAAGGAACTGCCGATCGTTATCAAGGCGGACGTGCAGGGCTCGGCGGAAGCGATCTCCAACGCGCTCGACAAGCTCGGCACCGACGAAGTCCGCGCGCGCATCCTGCAAAGCACCGTGGGCGCGATCAACGAGGCCGACATCACGCTGGCCAAGGCGGCGGGCTCGCCGATCATCGGCTTCAACGTCCGCGCCTCCAAGGAAGCGCGCGACCTGGCTGAGCGCGAAGGCGTCGAGATCCGCTACTACGCGATCATCTACAACGTCATCGACGACATCAAAGCCGTCATGTCGGGCATGCTCGCGCCGCACATCCGCGAAACCTTCCTCGGCAACGCGGAAATCCTGGACATCTTCCAGATCGCGCGGATCGGAAAGGTCGCGGGCTGCCGTGTCACCGAAGGCAAGCTGCAGAAGGGCGCTCGCGTCCGCCTGCTGCGCGACAACGTCGTCATCCACGACGGCGGCAAGCTCAACACGCTGCGCCGCTTCAAGGATGACGTGAACGAAGTGCAGACCGGTCAGGAGTGCGGCGTCGGCCTGGAGAACTTCCAGGACATCAAGCAAGGCGACGTGCTCGAGTGCTTCCTGCTCGAATCCATTCAGCGGTCGCTCTGATCGGGCGCGCGGCTTTGGCGATGGCGATGCTGCTCGCGGCGTGCGGGGAAAAGACGCCGCCGGCGCCCGCTGAGCCAATGGCGCCGGGGGTGCTGTCGCCGGAGTGGGTCTACACACCGGCGACCGAGGAAACCGCGCGAGCCACGGGTCCGCTCACTGTAGAGCCCGGCATCAGCGCGGATGGACCGCAGCGCACTTTGCGAACGGTCCACGGCGATGCGCTGCATGCGGGCCTGATCGGCGCCGCAGATTTGGCGGCAAGCATCGAGCTGCGCAGTATCGCCGATGTGCTGGAACTGCGACCCGGCGCACGCGCCATGCTGTACCGGGTCGATGCGGGCAATCTTTGCCTCGGCGGGCAGGCCACGCATCTGGTCTGGTACGAGCCGGAGATCATCGAGGGCCGGTCGCTGGCGCTGGCGGTGATCGCCGGCGGCGCGCCCGGAGAAACGGGGTCGACGGTGTGCCGCGTTCTCCGCTACACGCGGGAACGGACGGGCGGGGCAGCCGTGAACCAAGGAATTGGGGAAGCTCGATGAAGGTGCGCGCGTGTCTTGTGGCGACCATGCTGGCGCTGGTCGCGGCCGCGTGCGGGCAGAACGGCGACACCTCCGCGCCCGCCACCAAGGAACGGCCCGATCGCTCCGCGCCGGTGACGTCCCCGGAGGGCGTTTCGGTGGTCGCCACCGCTGAGCCAGGCGCCACGCGCAACCGCTGGAATGCGCAGACCGAACTCGCCCGCACCATCACCGGCACACTGACGGCGAGCCTGGAGTCGGGCAGGGGCGGGCCGCTGGTGCTGGCGTTCGCCAACGGCATCACCATGCGGCTGGAGCGCGTCGCCGATCAGGTCGGCGCTGATCGTACGGGCTCCGGCGGCATCACGTTTTCCAGCACGCTCGGCGCTGATCCGAATGCAGGCGTGTTCATCTATCGCGTGGCGGACGAAACCATCGCGCAGATCGCCCCTCGCGGCGGATTGTGTCAGGGCGCGCGCACGACGTTCGTGGCGGTGAGTGAATTCGTGAACCGGCAGGGCGACTGGGTATTCACCCTCGCAGCGTATCATGGGACGGCGCAGCCCGGCCCGGCGGCGCCGTCCGATCCGCTGTTCTGCGCGGCATACGGCTATGGCGTAACTTGAACTCATAAGAACAGGAACGGGAGTCGCGTCCGGTCCAAACCCGGCGCGAAGCGAGAGCAATGGACAACATCAAGACGCGCGTGATCACCGCGCAACTGACAAAAGCGGACTTTCTCAAACTCACGGCGGCGCTGCACAAGCGCGGTGATCGCAACACCCACTGGTGGCCGCGCGCGGAGCCCTTTGTGGCCGCTGCTGTGGGCATGGTCGGCGGGTATGCGGCGGCGTTTGCAGCCGGCGCGGATACGCCGCTGGCGATCGCCGTTGGCGTGTCGGTGGCGCTTGTGCTGACATTCTGGGCCGCGAGCCGGTCGCGTCGCCGCCAGATCAAGGGCCTCCTGCGCGCGGATGGCGCGTTCCTGCGCGCGTTCCACGTCAGCGCCGATCAGGACGGCGTGACGATGGAGTCCGATGTGTCGTCCACCCGCGTGAAGTGGGCGGGCGTGTTCGCCATCGACACCACGCCGGACATGATCCTGCTCTATGTCGACAAAGCCAACGCCATCGCCGTGCCGCAGAACGCTTTCGCCAGCGCCATCGCCATGAACGCCTTCGCCGACGAACTCCGCTTCCTCAAGCGCCGCGCCAGCGAAGCGTGGTCGCAGGGCAAGGAGACCGCATCATGAGCCGGCGCGGACACTCAGCCCGTCACCCCGGCCCCACGCATCGCCAGCTGCGCGCGGCGGAACTGGTGCGCCATGCGCTCGTCGAAGTGCTGGCGCGTGAGGATCTGCGCGATCCCGAGCTTGTCGGCATTTCGGTGACGATCGGCGAAGTGCGCGCCTCGACGGACCTCAAGCACATGACCGCGTTCGTCTCGCCGCTGGGCGCGGGGGATGCGCAGAAGATCGCTACGGCCTTGACGCGGGCGGCAGGCTTCATCCGGTCGCGCCTCGCGAAGACGGCCGAGATGAAATACACGCCCGAACTGCACTTCATTCCGGACCTGTCTTACGACGAAGCCAAGCACATCGATGATCTGTTGCGCCGGCCGGATGTGGCGCGGGATCTGAAGCACGACGATGACACGCCGCCTGCTGCGGCGGAGGACGAGTGATGGGCCGCCGCAAGAAGGGCGATGACGTCCACGGGTGGCTGGTGCTCGACAAGCCGGAGGACTTCACCTCCACGGACGCGGTGTCGGTGGTGCGCCGGCTCTACAACGCCAACAAGGCCGGTCACGCAGGCACGCTCGATCCGCTGGCGTCCGGCATCCTGCCCATCGCGCTGGGTGAGGCGACCAAGACCGTCCCGTGGCTGATGGAGGCCGACAAGACCTACCGCTTCACCGTCCGCTGGGGGATTTCCACCGAGACGCAGGACCGGGAAGGCAAGGTCTCCGCCACCAGCGACGTGCGCCCGGACGCCGCGGCGATCACTCAGGCGCTCAAGACCTTCATCGGCGAGATCGCGCAGATCCCGCCGCAGTACAGCGCGGTGAAGGTGGACGGGGAGCGCGCCTACGATCTCGCCCGGGACGGCCAGACGGTGGACCTCAAGGCCCGGCAGGTTGTGCTCTATGAGGCCGAGTTGCTGGAGACGCCGGACGTCGATCACGCGGTCATCCGGGTTCGGTCGGGGAAGGGGTTCTACATCCGCGCGCTGGTGCGCGATCTGGCCGCCGCGCTGGGTACGGAGGGCCATGTTTCCCAGCTCCGCCGCACCGCCGTGGGGGCCTTCAACGAGGGCAATGCCATCGGGCTCGACGAACTGCGTGATCTGGTGCATAAGGCCGCCGCGTTCGAACGCCTCAGACCTGTTGAGACTGCGCTGGCCGACATCCCGGCGGTGGCCATCAACGGAGAAGATGCTTTCAAGCTCCGGCAAGGCCGGCCGATTGTCCTCCTTCCGCATGTGATCGAGGACCTCAAGCAGCGCTTCAGACCCCGCACGATCGCTGGCGTTGACGCCAGCCGTGCGGCAGTGGCGTTACTGGAAGGATCGGCGGTGGCGCTGGGCGACGTGCGGGCTGGGAAGTTTTCGCCCACCCGCGTCTTTCACCTGGATCAGGAGTAGATCCGATGTCGATTACGCTGGAGCGCAAGACCGCGCTCATCAAGGAACACGCCCGGGGCAAGGACGATACGGGCAGCCCGGAAGTGCAGGTGGCGATCCTCTCGGAGCGCATCAACAACCTCACCGAACACTTCAAGACCCACAAGAAGGACAACCACTCGCGTCGCGGGCTGTTGATGCTCATTTCGACGCGCCGCCGGTTGCTCGATTACCTGAAGGACCGCGATGTCGGTCGCTATCAGGCGATCATCGAAAAGCTCGGCATCCGCAAGTAGGCCGGAGCAGGAAGACCCTCCCCTCCTCCAACGCATGTTGGGGGAGGGGCCGGGGGTGGGGGACCGGCCGGTCGACCGGGCGCACCCCCGAGACTCGTTATAAGCCACCAGCCAAGCCAAGCCACCCGGCGTGAGCGAGCGGGCGGGGGGCCCCCCCC
>JANNVF010000243.1:0-5273 GCA_031414315.1 Hyphomonadaceae bacterium
ATCCAGCGCCAGCAACGCCGCCCCCACCGTGATGGCGGCGTCGGCGACGTTGAATACCCACGGAAAATAGAGGGCCGAGAAGTCCAGGAAGTCCGCCACCGCGCCGAATCGCATCCGGTCGACCAGATTTCCAAGCGCCCCGCCGACCACCAGCCCGAGCGCCCAGCCGGTGAGCTGACGGGTAGCCCCCCGCATCCACCAGACGAACATCCCGGCGATCACCAGCGACATCGCCACCAGGCCCCAGCGGGCCAGCCCATCCCCGGCCTTCAGCATCCCGAACGAAACGCCGTAGTTCCAGACCATGGTCAGGTCGAAGATCGGCGACAGTTCGATCTTGCGGCAGCCGAAATGAGTTTCCAGGCACCCGGCGGGGCTCAGCCGGAGCAGCTCCAGCACCCAGTACTTGGAGGCCTGATCCAGCACGAAAACGCCGACGGCGAGGATGAGTCCGAAACGCAGCATCGCGCGCTTATGCCGGAGCGGCGGGGCCAGGAGAAGAGCCCTCACCTACGGCGCGCTCAGCCCGGATCGAACCAGATGCGCCGACGCGGATAGTCGATGACGAGCTTCAGGCCCTGCAGCCGGTCAAGCCCGAGGATCATCGCCGGTTGGTCTTGCAGGCCGAAGGTTTGAAACACCGGCAGATCGGCGACGCGGGCGTCAATGGCAGGCGTCACGCGGCCCGCGAGTTCGAAAGCGCCGAGCGGACCGGCACGGAGCGCCAGCCCATTGGCGGTCGCGCCCTGCAGTGTCTCAGCGGCGTGGAGTTTGTCCGTCGGCACGACTGCGGCGGCGGCGAAGCGTTCGTTGAAGATGCTCTTGCGCGCGCCAGTGTCGAGGACGCCGACGCCGATGGCGTTGTTGAGCCGCACCGGCACGGTGAGCAGCGCGCTTGGCAGGCGCTGCGCATCCACCAGCCGCGCGCGTGGACTGACGAGCGCCTGCCCGTGCTGCGCGCCGCCATGCAGCGACAGGCGCATGCGCTGCGTATCGAAGACGACGACGAACCGCTCCAGCGCATCGGCGCCGATGACGCCATCAAGCGCCACGCCGTCCGGACGATCTGGCAAGACCGCGCACCGCAGGGCGCCGATCTTCTTGCCGTCGATCTCCACGTCGGGCGCGAGCACGAGCGATACCTCCGCCGCACCGGTCTGCCCCACCAGCGTTTCGCCGCCGACCTTCAGCAGATGACGCGCCGTCGCGAACCGCTGATAGACGCCGCACCCTTCGGCTCCGGTATCGACGACGAACTGTGTCGGAGCCCCGCCGCCGATCCGCACCGGAGCCGTCAGGTGTCCGGTGGCGGCGCGCGACAGCGGCACGTCCGCCAGCGCGGCCGACGACCCGAGGACAACCAGCAGCGACAGCGCGAAGCGAAGCATCACTTACTTGCCCTTGAACAACGCGTTGAGATCGGACGGCGCGCCGCCTCGCGCCACAAGTGTATCGGAGTCGCCATCGGCGAGGAATTGCGCGGCCGCTGCGCGAGTGGCTTCGAACGCGGCGCGCGAAATGCCCGTGCCGGCGCTCAACCGGCGCACGCCGAGCGTCTTCAGCTCCGCCAAGGACGGCAGGCCCTTCCGCGTGATGGCGTTGAACGGCAGCGGTACTTCGGCGATCACCGCCGACATGACGGTGGCGTCGGCCGCGAACGGCACGAACAGGCCATCGGCGCCCGCTGCAAGATAGAGCTTGCCGCGTCGCAGCGTCTCCGCCAGCGCCGCCTCACCTTCCGCGAGCTTGCGCAGGTAGACGTCGCACCGCGCGTTCACGAACAACTTCACGCCGGCGCGCTCGGCGACGGACTGCGCCGCTTCGATCTTGCGGCACAACAACTCCGGCGCATCGACGCCATCCTCGATGTTGATGCCGACAGCGCCGGCGTCGATCACGCGCGCGACCACCTCGCCGGCAGCGGCCGGGTCGTCGGCGTACCCGCCCTCGACGTCGGTGGTGATCGGCAACTTCACGACGCGGGCAATCTCGCGGACCGTGGCGACCAGCGCATCCACCGTCAAATAGTGCCCGTCCGCATAGCCGTGAGTCCACGCCACGCCCGCGCTCGTCGTCGCGATCGCCTTGGCGCCCAGCGTTTCGATGAGACGCGCGGAGCCCGCGTCGAACGCATTCGGCAGGATGAGCACGTCGGGGCCGGCGTGCAGGGCGTGAAAGGCGGTGGCGTCGTTCGGGCGGGCGGTCATGGCGCGTCTCCTGTGCTGACGCGCAATATAGGGCTGCGAACCGCGCGATGCTCGCCGGAAGCGGACGCGATCACTTGGGCGCCACAGGACGGGCCCGATACGCTTCGGGCCAGCAGGCCTCGGCGTCCTCCAGCGCGATGCCCTCGCGCAGCGCGGCGCGGTGATCGATCCACGACGGGTCGCCCCATGGGCGCTCGTCGGCCTTGGTGTCGAAGTAGTGCAGATGCGGTGTCCAGCCTCCATAGTGCGGCGCGCGCGCGGCGATGTCTTTCACGCCCGGGCCGAACACGTTTGCTGCGCTGCCGCCGACGAGATCGCCACGCAGGATGCCCTGCGAGGGAAAGTAGATATTGGTCCAGCAGACGGCGGCGAACACGGCGGCGTTGTGCGGCGCGCGCGGGGTAGCGTCGGGATCGTCGGCGCGATCGTAGGCGCGACAGTAGGAGAAGCGTTTGCGGCCGCCGGCAAACTCCTCGAAGTGCGGCGGTGAGGTCGCCAGTTCGCGGCGGTTGAGCGCATCCTCGAACTCCTGCAGCGTCGCCGCCAGCAGCGTCTGCGCATGCGCCAGCGGCGCGCCGAGCGTGACGAAGTCGCTGACCAGCCAGAGCTTCTCGCCGTCACCCGCTGGCGCGTCACGCAAGGCGTCGAACAGCACGCGCTGGGTAGTTCGCCATGCGGCCTGATGTTCCGCCGACGGCGTGTCGCGCAGAGTCGCTGCGGCGGCTTCGCTCTGTTCGATGGCGCGCTGGATCGGCCCTTCGCGATCCATCTTGCGATTGCGGCGCGCCCACATGTGGGTCAGGAGATCGTAGCCGATCACGCCGCCCAGCGAATGGCCGACGAGAATGATGCGATCGTATTTGCCGCTCTTGTGCAGTTCCTCCAGCAGCGTGAGCCCGCGGTTGCGGATCTCCTGCCGGCGCTGGATGTCGCCCGGATCGCGGCTCAGGTACCGCGCGGCGTCGCCGAGCACCGGGGTCAGGAAGAACTTCTCCGCCGCGAGTATCGTGACCCACAACAGCGCGAGGAACATCCCCATCGCGTAGAACGGCGCACGCATCTGGTGATCGAGCAGCGCTTGCACGAGCGTCGCCATGAACATGACCATCAGCGCCGCGCCGATGATCAGTGGCGCCTGCAGCACGCGCCATGGCTTGAGCAGCGAGTCCGGCACCTGATCGCGCTTGCGCGCCGCCAGCCGCATCAGCCACGCGATGACATGGCCGAAGCGGTTGCCGTGCATCAGGTGCGCCCAGTAGAACTCGAAGAAATCGGTGCGCTTGCCGTGCATGTTCTCGTTGGTGGAGAGCCGGCGCAGCTCGAAGATGCCGCTCATCTCGTCGGGTTCGGAATACACCGCGCGCGGCTTGTCGTCGGTGCGCGGCTCGTTGGTCCATACGGTGTGCACGAGCTGCCACAGCGTCTCCATGGGCCGCTGTTCGCCGATCCCGTGAATGAGAACGACGGCCTGTTTCTTCGGCTTTTCCCGCGCCGGTTGGGCGCCCGAGGTCGCGTCCGCCATCGCCCGCCCTCAACTCCATGGAGGGCCGACCAAAGGCGCATCGGGGCGACCGGTCAACCGCCTTCCCGATCCGGATGCGCCCGGCCCGAACTCCCCGCCGGTCTCCCCGCACAGGAGAACCCGGACTAGACCGCGTACTTTTCGCGCATCGCCGCCACCGACCGCGTCACCAGGTCTCGCAGCACGTCCATGTCCACATCGGCGAGCCTGTTCAGGTAGAGGCACGCCTTGCTGGTCTTGTGCTTGCCGAGCCGGGCGAGCAGCGTGGCGTACTGCGGGGAGTCCGACATCAGATAGAGCACCAGATTGGCCTTGCGCGGGCTGAACCCGACGATCGGCCACTCCCCGCTCGGGGTCGGGTAGCCGCCGAAGCCGATGATGCTGGGGCCCCACATGGCGGGCTTCTCGCCGGTGACCTCCTTCATCAGCTTCAGCACCGCCTTGGCGTCCGCGCGCCGCGTTTCATTCTCTACCGCATCGATGAAGGCGGTGACGGACGCCGTGGTCTTTTTGGTCTTCGGCTCGGCCATTGCGCACCCCGTTGCGTTACGCCCCGCAGCCTTGCACGATGACGGCGCGACGCTGGAGACTACCGCATGGCCCACTGGCTGGTGAAGAGCGAACCCGATGTCTATTCGTGGGACGAGTGCCGCGCCAAGGGCAAGGCGGGCGACGCGTGGACCGGCGTGCGCAACCACCAGGCCAAGATCCACCTCAACACTATGAAGACGGGCGACACCGCGTTCTTCTACCACTCCGGCCGCGCCAAGGAGATCGTCGGCGTCGTTGAAATCATCAAGCCCGCCTATCCCGATCCCACCGACGAAACCGCGAAATTCGTCTGCGTCGACCTGCGCGCGAAGGAGCCGCTGAAGACACCGGTGACGCTCGCTGCCGCAAAAGCCGAACCGGCGCTCTCCAGCATGGTGCTCGTCGTCAACTCGCGCCTCTCGGTGCAGCCGGTGACGGCTGCGGAGTGGACGCACATCTGCAAGATGGGCGGCGTGAAGGGTTAGCGCCTCCCAGTTTCACGCGCATTGAAACCGCGCATGGTTTCGCGCATGTCGCGCCGGGCGGTGCTGACGTCCTTCATGTGGCGCCAGTGCAGGTCCGACAGTTTCATCCAGCGTTCGGCCTTGGCGAGATCGCCCGCGCGGATCGCGCGACGCGCGTTGGCGAGCGCTTCGTGGTGGGCGCGCTCGACGGCGGTGAACAGGTCTTTCATGGGGTTTTCCTTGTTGCGAGGTCATGATGAGGAACCGCACGCGCCTGCACGCTGCGGGGTCGGGCATTCTGCCCTCCTGTGGAGGGCCTTCCTGGTTGCCCTCCTGTGGAGGGCGGGGGGACGCGGCGGAGCCACGTCAGGAGCGCCGCTTGCGCAGCGCGGAAACAACGCGACGCCGCCGCGTCCCCGCGATGTGTTTTCCGCCGGCTGCCACGTTCGGGAGTCTTGCTTTCCGAGAGTGGCGCGCTAGCGACGTGCGGGTGTCGTGCTGTTCCACACGACGCCCCGGAACGCTGGACTGGGACTGATCGCCTCTCGG
>JANNVF010000244.1:0-4963 GCA_031414315.1 Hyphomonadaceae bacterium
GTGCCCCGGCGCACATCACGGCGGCGTCGAACTGAGGCCATGCCTGGGCATGGACTGACTCACCCCGCAGAGCGCGTCGCGCGCGAGAGCTACGGGCGGCTCGTTGCCTACCTCGCGGCGCGCTCGCGCGACGTGGCGGCGGCGGAGGATGCGCTGGCGGATGCTTTCGCATCGGCGTTGCGCGTGTGGCCGCTACAGGGCGCGCCCGACAATCCCGAAGCGTGGCTCTACGCAGCTGCGAAACGCCGGCTGATCGACGCGTCGCGGCGCGCTGCGGTGGCGCG
Organism: Hyphomonadaceae bacterium; assembly: GCA_031414315.1. Lineage (GTDB taxonomy): Bacteria > Pseudomonadota > Alphaproteobacteria > Caulobacterales > Aquidulcibacteraceae > VFBF01. The sequence continues at coordinate 285 of JANNVF010000244.1, forward strand.
CGCGGGCGAGGATCGCATCGTGCTGGCGCTGGAGGAGATCGACGCCGACATGGTCGCCGGAACAGATATTCCCGATCGTCGTCTGGGCTTGATGTTCGCGTGCGCGCACCCGGCGCTTGATCCGGGCGTGCGCACCGCGCTGATGCTGCAGACAGTGCTGGGACTTGGCGCCGATCGGATCGCGGCGGCGTTCATGGTGGAGCCCACCGCCATGGGTCAGCGGCTGGTGCGCGCCAAACGCAAGATCCGCGATGCGGGATTGCCGTTCGAGATTCCCGCGCCGGAGGCCTGGCCCGATCGCATCGACGCCGTGCTCGACGCGATCTACACGGCGTTTTCCGAAGGTTGGTCCGACGCGGCGGGCGCCGATGGCGAACGCCGCGCGCTGACGCAGGAGGCGATCTGGCTCGCCCGCGTGCTGGTGCAAGAAGCGCCGGACGAGCCCGAAGCGCTCGGGTTGCTTGCGCTCATGCTGCATCTGGAAGCGCGCCGCCCCGCGCGGCGTGACGACGACGGAGGTTTTGTGCCGCTGGCCGAACAGGATGTCGCGCGCTGGAACGCGTGGCTTATCGAAGAGGCTGAAGTGCTGCTCTTTCGCGCAGCCGCAATGAATCGCATCGGCCGTTTCCAGCTTGAAGCCGCGATCCAGTCCGCGCACGCTGCGCGTCGTCACACGGGGGTTACGGACTGGGCGGCGATCGTTGGACTATATGACGGCCTGCTGGCGTTGACGGGAACGTCCGTTGCCGAGCTCAATCGCGTCGCTGCACTAGCGCACGCGGAAGGCGCGGTGGTGGCGCTACCGGACCTCGATGCGCTCGCGGGCACGCTCGACGACTATCAGCCGTACTGGGCGCTGCGCGCGCATCTGCTGCATCAGGTCGGGCGTATCGCGGAGGCGCAGGTCGCGTACAGCGAAGCCATCGCGCGCGCGCACGATGCGGCGGTCATCCGCTATCTGCAGGAAAAAGCGGCGCGCGAGTCGGCGATGGTCGAACCGGGTGGCTGAGCGACGTCAACGCTCCGGACGGGCGGCGCGCCCGACCGTGAGCAAGGAGACATCCGATGAAGTACGCAGTCCTCGTCTACGAAACGTCACAGGATTTCGCCGACCGAGATGACGATGCGAAGAAGGCCGGCTATTGGGGCGCCCACTCCGTCTATGCGCAAGCGTTGCGGGATCAGGGGATCGCCGCCGGTGGCGCGGGGCTTCTGCCGCCGCGCACCGCCACGACCCTGCGCCAGCGCGGCGGCTCGCGGCAGGTGGTGGATGGCCCATACGCCGACACCAAGGAACAGCTCGGCGGCTTCTATCTGATCGATGTGCCCGACCTCGATGCGGCTTTGGCGTGGGCGCAGAAGTGTCCGTCCATCACCACCGGATCGGTCGAGGTGCGGCCGCTGATCGAGATGTAGAACGTGCTTCACCGTCGGCGCTGATGGCGCCGGCGGTGACGTGAATGTCAGTGACCGGTCTTGGCCATTACTTCCGCGCGCGCGGAATCGAACAGCGCGCGGGTACCCGGATCGCTGTGCATGCGCGCGATCGCGGCGGCGCCGAGCGCGCGTCCGGCAGTCACGTCGCTCGCCCAGTGCAGGCCGCAGACGACGCGGCTTTCGCCGTACTCGAAGCCGCGATGCAGAAGGGCGTCGGTCTTGTCCGGCGCGATTTCCGCCAGCAGCAGGCCCCAGCCCCAGCCCGCCGCCGCGTGACCGGACGGATAGGCGCCACTCGCGCGCAGCGCGTCGGTCGGCGTGATGCAGGTCGGATGCGCCGGGTTTGCAATGAACGGGCGCGGACGCTGCCACCGGGCCTTCGTCGCGCCGATCGCCGGGCCGACAACCAACAGGAACTGGTCGAACAGCTTCTTCGTGGCGGGGTAGTTGGCGGCGGTGAAGTTCGGGCCGATCACGCTGTCGAAGGCGGTGAACGGATCGAACTTGTCGTCGCGGGCGGCGAGCGCGGTGCGCTCCGCGGTCCACGGTCCACGCGAGATCGCGAGGTCGGCGGCCTGCTGCGGTGAGCCGGCGACTGGCGGGGCCGTGAGCACGCCGAACCCGTCGAACGACGTCGCCACCGGCGCGATCGATGTCTCGACACCGTTGACCTCCACGGAGACGCACCCGGCGAGAGAGAGCGCCAGGACGACGACGGCGTGACGGATACGCATGAATTTTTCCCGCTTGATGGCCTGTCGCCCCGGCATAGCGGGTGACGTCGCGCTACGCAAACGCACCGCCTGCCTGCGGTCCTTACGCGTCCGGCTTGGCCGAAAGCAGCGGCATCACGTCCACGCAGTCGCATGGAAAGATCGTGAAGTGCGGGTGGCCTTCGAACAGCTTCGCGGCGGCGTCATGCGAGGGCGCGCGCACGACGACGAACACGGTCAGCTCGTTGACGACATCCGCCACGCCGTGGGCGATGTGCGCTTGGTGGGGCCGAGTGGCCCGCCCTCGTAGACGATCACGTCCCGATGCTTTTCGTCCCATGCTTTCAGGGCGGCGAGCCCCGCCTCGTCCTTCGCGCGCCGTTCATCGTCGGACATCGCGTACCACGCGCGCCAGCGCGGCGACGCCTTGTTGCTCATGAAGGCCGCGAGATAGGCGTTGTCCGTGCTCATGCCTGCATCTCCTTTTGCGTTTGTGCCGGAGAGGTTCGCCCTTATCGAGCCGATGGCGCAAGTCATGCGGTTGCGCACAGAAAAAGGCCGCCCCTTTCGGAGCGGCCTTCGTGTTTCTGGTTGAGTGCTGCGCCTATGCGAACAGCCTGGCCCAGTTGCGTTGCTTGCGCTTCTTCCAGTGCCCGCGGTGGTAAGCGTCGGACACGATGACCGGCACGACGCTGCCCGCTTCCGCAAACACCATCTGCTCGTACGTCGTCTCCACCTTGCCCCACGACGCAGCCTCTTTCAGCGTCGAGGACGAGCACGCGCCGTCACGCACGTCTGCGACCGTCACCTGCACGGCGTACTTGTGCATCTCCACGTCTTCGTGGCCGAGAATTTCCGCGCACACGACGGTGTCCTGCGCGAAGTTCTTCGGCACGCCGCCGCCGATCATGAACAGCGCCGTGGTGCCGGCGGCGAGTTTCACGTCGGTGAGTTCGCGGAAGTCGGCGACGGAATCGATCGACATGTAAGGCTTTTTCTCCTTCATCCGGTCGACCTGGTGCTTGACGAGGCCGAAACCCGCCGAGCTGTCGGTGAACGCCGGGCAGAAGATCGGCACGCCCTTTTCGTAGCAGGTCTGGATCAGCGAGCCCTTCTTCTTGGCGTTGCCGGCCGCGAGCCACTTGCCCATTTCCCAGATGAACTCGCGCGAAGAGTAAGGCCGCGCTTCGAGCGCATTGGCGATCTTGCCCGTCGTGTGATCGACGGACTGGAGTTCTTCCTCGTCGATGTAGGTGTCGTAGATGCGGTCGATGTAAAGACTGCGCAGGACGTTGTCGTCCGGGATTTCCTTCGCCTGATAGTGCTTGAAGCCGAGTGCTTCGAGAAAATCCATGTCGATGATCGAGGCGCCGGTCGCCACGATGCAGTCGATCATGTTGTTTTCCACCATGTCGCGCCAGACGTGCATGCAGCCACCGGCGGACGTGGAGCCCGCGAGCGTCAGCCACGTGGAGCAGGACTTGTCGGCCAACGCCATGTTGAAGATTTCCGCCGCGCGCGCGGCGTCGCGCGAGGTGAAGCTCATCTTCGACCACGCGTCGATCAGCGCGCGCCCGTCAAAGGACGCGATGTCGATGTGCTCGACCGGGGAAGAGAGCAGCTCTGCCTTGCGGTTGTCGCGCTTCTTCGGCTTGGGCGCCGCTGTAGTCTTGGCTTTGGCCATGGTGGTTTCCTCGTCGCATTCGGCGGCGTCGAAAGGGGGTCGAATCCTGCGGACGCTCCGCCGCACGCAGGACCGGAAACCGGGGTTTGGCCGAAATGGCCGGGCGGTTCAACCAGATGGGAAGCCGCGCCTACTTCCGGCGCGGCTTACGCTTGCGGTCGGCGATGTTGACCACACTCGACTGCTCGGCGGCCGCTTCCTGGGGAACCTCGAACATCGAAGGCCAGGGTGCGTCCTGCGTCTCCACCGTCACGGTGTCGCCGAAGCCGTTGAACCGGGTCGCCATGGCGACGCCATAGGCGCCGAGCATGCCGATCTCGATGTGATCGCCTTCGCGGATGTCGGCCGGCAGCATGAACGGGCCGGGCGCCGCGTCGATGGAATCGCAGGTCGGGCCGAAAAACTTGAACGGCGCGAGCTTGGCGCGTGAACCGCCGTCGCGGATGTGCTTGACCGGGAACGGCCACTTCACGTGCGCGGCGTCGAACAAATTGCCGTAGGCGCCGTCGTTCAGATAGAGCGCGTCGCCCTTGCGGAGATCGACGCGCGCGACGATCGAGCCTGCTTCGGCCACGAGTGCGCGGCCGGGTTCGGCCCACAGCACCGCGTTCTGGGCCACGTACATCTGTTCGAACGTCTCGCGGATTTCGCGGATGTAGGCGCTCATCTCCGGCGGCCCCATGCCGGGATAGATCGACGGGAAGCCGCCGCCCACATCGACGATGTCGACCACGACGCCAGCCTTGATGATCGCGCGGTTGGCGTCGAGCATCGCGGCCTTGAAGGCGAGCGGGCGCATGCACTGCGATCCGACGTGGAACGAGATGCCCATCATTTCTTCGGTG
>JANNVF010000245.1:0-2159 GCA_031414315.1 Hyphomonadaceae bacterium
CTGACAAGACAGCAATCCTTTACGGCGCCGCCGGTCATATCGGCCGGGCCGTGGCTCAATCGTTCGCGCGCGAAGGCGCGCGGCTCTTTCTGGCGGGTCGCGACAGTGAACCGCTTGAGGGCTTCGCCGAGGAATTGAAGCGTTTCGGCGGCCGGCCGGAGATCGCGAAAGTCGATGCGCTTGACGCTAAGGCCGTCGAGAAACACCTAGCCGCCACGACTGAAAAAGCCGGCGGAGTGGATATCTCTTTCAACATGATTGCGTTGCAAGATGTGCAAGGACGTGAGCTGACGGAGATGTCGCTCGAAGACTACCTGCGCCCGATCGACATCGCCACCCGCACGCAGTTCATCACCGCCACCGCCGCCGCCCGGCACATGACCGCGCGTGGCCGTGGCGTGATCATGGCGATCACAGCAACCCCGTCCCGGCTCGCACTTCCGCTGGTCGGCGGTTTTGGCACCGCCTGCGGCGCCATCGAAGGCATGCTGCGCACGCTCGCTGCAGAGGTTGGTCCCAAGGGTGTGCGCGTGTGCTGGCTGCGATCGGCGGGTTCGCCGGAATCGTTCGAGGTCAAGGCGGTGGACGTTGATGGGAAGCCGTCGGGGCTTTCCGACGACGGGTATATGGACTCGATCCGTCAGCAGACCCTGCTCAAGCGCTTCCCGAAACTGGCTGAAGTGGGCGATGTGGCGGCGCTCGTCGCGTCCGATCGCGCCGGGCCGATGACTGGCGCCGCGGTCAATATCACTTGCGGCCAGATCGTCGACTGAGCGGTGAGGCATCATTTCCGATGCGGCCAAAGCAGGTGAAACTACAATGATGCCCACCATCACAGCCTTCGCGAGTTCGCCCGAAAAGGGTCAAGGTCTTGCGCGCGATATGCGGGTTCGCTGGGCTCTCGAAGAAGTGTGCCAGCCGTACGAAGTTCGGATGCTTTCGTTCAAAGAATTGAAGGAACCCGCGCATCGTGCGCTCAACCCGTTCGGAAGCCGTGCGATCGTCGCGCGCGGCGAAAGCCAAAAACTTTCCCGACCGGGAATATTCCGGAGAAAGCCCGCCAAAGTGCGAACAATATTCCCGAGCGGGAAAGCAAGTGCACAGCGTTGGCGACAGCGTGGAGTGACTCTCCAGTCCGTCCAATCCTTCGTCGTTTGCGAAGGATGTGCACTCCCGTCGGTAAAGCGACCTCGCGCCACAGGAAAAACCGTTGTAGATCAAAGCGAATAGTCCAGTACATCCTATATTCTATTGGACAGACTGACGGCGAAAAAGATCAATAAATTGAAACAGTTAGACCACCGTTTTTGCGTGGCCCCGTTGATGGATTGGACGCAAAAGCCTTTGTTTTCAGACAAATAAAGTATCGCGTGTGCAGGTCGTGTGCAAATTATCGACTTCCTCGCGCATCGTGAGTGTCGACGTGTGCAACTCACTTCGCGCGAGCAAACTGGGAAGAGCCGGGAATTTCGAGGATGAATTCTCGCGCGCGAGTTGGCGCGAGATCGGATGAGTCCTGAAGCTTCGTCGAGCGAATGCGGGTGTTAGACTCTCCCCATGAAAAATGCGCGCCATCTCAAAGAACCAAGTTTCGGATTCGGCGCGGCGCTGTTGTTTGGCGCGTCAACGCCGTTCGCGAAAGCGCCGCTCGGCGCCGTCGATCCTTGGGTGATGGCGGGGGCTGCTTTGCGCGCACGGCGGGATAGGATTGCTGGCGTTCCGTCTGATTGCTGGCGGTGGCGGCCTTCGCCTCGACATCCCGAAATCAGACCGGCCGTGGCCGCTCGGCGCCATAGTCTTTGGCGGCGGCGTTGGTCCCGTCCTGCTGATGCTTGGACTCGCGCTCACCGACGCGGCCACGTCATCGCTGGTGCTCACGCTTGGGCACACAGTGGGCACAATGAGAGGCCTCGGCCGATAGCGCCGCAAGATGTCTTTTGTCAGCTATTAGCGTGCGGAGGAGGGTCACACGCAGGCACCCTTCAAGCGCGACCTACCTGCCTCTTGCGCAGATGGTTCCCGTTCACCATTTGTGCTAGAAGGTCCGGACGACTCACCCACTTCCGGCGCTGAGCCGGATCGTGGATTGACACAGGTGAACGGGCTGCCTTGGTACGAAATTGACGTGCTTGCCGTTGGCGACGGTGAGCGAAGCGGTG
>JANNVF010000246.1:0-1573 GCA_031414315.1 Hyphomonadaceae bacterium
TCGCTGGCGGACTTTTCCAATCGCAGACACGTCACGGTACGCCAACAGGAAGCCGGAAGCACAACCATAGCGTGACGACTTTAATTATTTCCCTTGCCTCCCGCCCCAGCACGGCCATGCTGCCGCCAGCAAGTTTCAAGAAGAAAACTTATGAACAGGATTGCCTCCCTCTGCATCACCCTCGTCATTATCCTCGGCGCTCCGACCCTCGCGCAGTCGGCGCAGGTCATCGTCACGGGAGGCGGCAAGCCGGAGACCAAGCCACGGCAAGGCGTCGCCTATTGGTCCCTGCAACTGCCCAAGTACCCGCCGATGCCGTTCTGCCCTTTTGAGGGCCTGCCCATCAAGGAAGTCGCCCCCGGCCAGTTCGTTTATGATGATCGGAAGGTAGATTACGAAGCGGTGCGCGCCGAGCGCGCGAAGCAGGCCAACGAACACGCGGCTCTGCAAGCTAGGCTCGGCTTCCAACCGGACTCACCGGAAGGCGGCGGTGGCATGATGAACCTGTTTTCCTCCTTAGGCTCGAACGATCTCTGGCTCGAAATCCTCGGCACCAACGACCCCTCGCCACTCATTCTCCACAACACAAAGCCTGGAACAAATTACCAAATCCTCACCCGCCGCGCCTTTGGCACCAACGCCTGGACCATCGAACGCGGCCTCGTCGGCGCGTCTGGCGACATCGACACCCCCTTCACCGTCCCGCAACTCGGCCGCACCAACCTGTTCTTCTGGGCTCGCGAAACCATCGGCCCCTCCGTCCACATCACCAGTCCCGCGCCCGGACTCGTCACGCAGCCGCTGCTCCAAATCATCGGCCACTCCGAGGAACCGCTCCTGCGGCTCACTTACAACGTGTTCAACAACGGCGTCTCCATTGCCAGCGGCGACGGCTTTGTTCTTGCCACCGCCTATGATCCGGCCTGGCGCCGCTATTCGACGAACGTGTTTCAACTGTTCGACGTGCGCCTCGCGCCGGGCACCAACACCCTGGTCATCACCGCCGTCAATCCCGCCGGCCAGACCAACACCTACACCTACGAATACGTCCTGGACCTCGCGCAAGACCAGACGCCGCCGGTCATTACGCACTTGTGGCCCCCGGATGGCGCCTGGGTCAGTGGCGATGCATTTACCCTGCGCGGCGTGCTGGACGATCCTTCCACCAGCGTCCATCTTTTCCTCGTGGCGAACGGCATCACCAACGAATTCTGGGGCGTGGTCGAACGCAGCGGCCAGTTCTGGCTGGACGCCCTTCCCCTGGCCTCCGGCACGAACCTGCTCCTCCTCATCGCCACCGACGCGGCCGGGAATTCCACCACGAACCTTTCCATCGTCCTGCAAAGCACCGTCCACGTCACCATCACCACCAATACGACCGACCTCGCCCGGTTCAACCAGGACCAGTCCGGCACCGTCACCGGCACCATCGACTCGACCAACTACACCGTTTGGGTCAACGGGGTTCGCGCCACCCTCACGGTCGATCCCGGCACGGGCGCGGTGACGTGGACCGCGCTCAACGTCCCCACGGACGGCAACGGCGTCGGGTTGCTCCACGTCGTCGCCATCC
>JANNVF010000247.1:0-1577 GCA_031414315.1 Hyphomonadaceae bacterium
ACTGTTCAAGGGCGCGGGCGCGATGCGATCGAGCGTGGAAAGGTCACGGGGGCGGGCATGTAGTGCAAAACCGTGACGGTCCGGCGTGTGGTGTCGAACAGCATCACCCCGCACGCCGCGTTGAACCTGACCCTCGGGTAAGCATGCCCGGACGCAGGCAACGCGACAGAAACGGTCGCGGGACGCGAGGCAGGCCTCGCACTACCGGTGTCGCAAGACACCACTTTCCAGCGGGGCTTGCCTCGCGTCCCGGCCCTCCTTGGGGGCGCGTGAGTTGAACCCGCAAGGCCGGTGGCTTGTGCGGCGCTTCGTGCTGCGCCGCTGCCAAAGCCCTCATCCTGAACTTGTCGAAGGACGAGGGGTGAGTGAGCGGTGATGAGTACGGTGACAAGCACCGGCCCCCTACTCCGCCAGCGCCGCGTCAATGAGCGCGTGCGCTTCGGGGCTGTTCCAGTTCGCGGCGCCGGCAAGCCGCGCGATCTCGCGGCCATCCCTGGCGAAGATCACCGTGGTCGGCAGGCCCGCGCCGGCGCCGCTGTCATAGGCGATGGCGGCGGTGGGGTCGTTGTAGAAGGTGAGCCTGCCGCCGGAGAGCTTCTCCAGATCGGAGATCGCACGCGCGCGCGCGCGCGGCTGGTCGATGCTGATCGGCGCGACGACGAGATCGCGTCCGGCGTAGGCTTCCTGCAGTGCCGCCAGCGTCGGCATCTCCTCCACGCAGGGCGCACACCAGCTCGCCCACAGGTTCATCACCACCACCTTGCCGCGAAAGCTCTGCAGCGTGAGCTCGAAACCGTCGGCGGTCTTGAACGGCTTCGACGATTGCGCGGCGGGCCTGTCCAGCGCCACGAGCGTCTTCAGCGCGCCGGTAGCGAACCGGCCATAGCCACCATCCTCCGGCTTGGACACCGACGAGAAAACCACATAGAGAAACGCCAGACCCCCGACCGCCGCGAGCATCAGACCCGCCTTCAACGCCCAGGATCGCGGCTTGCCGTCGCCAGAACGCACCATGTCCAAATCCGATTCCACGCCAGCTCCCACCGAAGGCCAGCAGATGTGGGGCGGGCGCTTCGGCGCCAAACCGTCCGACATCATGCAGGCGATCAACGCGTCGATCGACATCGACCGCCGCCTCTGGCGCCAGGATATCACGGGCTCGCAGGCCCACGCCGCCATGCTCGCCGCGCAGGGGATCATTACGGCCGAGGACGCCGCGAAGATACACGCCGGACTGGAGCAGATCGCCGCGGAGATCGCGGCCGGGACGTTCGTCTTCGACGTGGCGCTGGAGGACATCCACCTCAACATCGAGGCGCGCCTGACCGAGCGGATCGGCGAGGCCGGTAAGCGGCTGCACACCGGCCGTTCGCGCAATGACCAGATCGCCACCGATTTCAAGCTCTGGACCATGGCCGCCGCCGACGCCGCCGCCGATGGCGTGCGCCTGTTACAGATCGCGCTGGTCGCCCGCGCCAGCGACCACACCGACTGGGTGATGCCCGGCTTCACGCACCTGCAGACCGCGCAACCGGTGACGCTCGGCCACCACCTGCTCGCCTACGTCGAGATGTTCG
>JANNVF010000248.1:0-1715 GCA_031414315.1 Hyphomonadaceae bacterium
CCCACCCCCAGCCCCTCCCCCACTGCGTGGAGGAGGGGAGCGCGTCCGTGCAAATCGGCCTATACTCAAGCCATGACCCAGGCCGTCCCGCCGCAGCTTTCCAAGGCCCCCACCACGCACGACCTGCGCGGGGACTACAGCCGCATGCGCCCCGACTGGACGGTGCCACAGGACATGGGCGCCTACTCGTCCGCCGATCACGCGCTGTGGCGCACGCTCCATGCGCGCCAGTCGAAGCTGGTGAAGGCCTACGCGCCCGACGTGTTCGTGCGCTCGATCACGGCGATGGACTGCGCCGATGGCATCCCCGATCTGGAAAAGCTCTCCGCGCGCCTGCGCCGCGCCACCGGCTGGGAGATCGCGCCGGTGCCCGGCCTGCTGCCGGACGACGTGTTCTTCGGCCATCTCGCCAACAAGCGTTTCCCGTCGAGCTTCTGGATCCGCAAGCCGGAGGAGATCGACTATCTCGTCGAGCCCGACGTGTTCCACGACGTGTTCGGCCACGTCCCGCTGCTGTTCGATCCGGTGTTCTCCGACTATCTGCAGCACTACGGTCTTGGCGGTCCCAAGGCGATCGAACATGACGCGGTGAGCCTGCTGGCGCGGCTCTACTGGTACATGGTGGAGTTCGGCCTGATCCAGACCGAGGATGGCGTGAAGGCCTATGGCGCCGGCATGCTCTCATCATTCGGCGAAACGCAGTTCAGCGTCGACAGCACAGCACCCAACCGCATCGGCTTCGATCTCGAGCGCGTGATGCGCACGCGCTACAAGATCGACACCTTCCAGAACACGTATTTCGTGCTGCCGAGCTTCGACAAACTCTTCCGCGACAGCATCGATACCGATTTCGGCCCGCTCTATGAAAAGCTGAAGGCGCTGGAGCCGTATGCGCCGGATGCTGTTATTGATGGAGACAACGTGCTCCACCGTGGAACGGGAGGCGCGTCTTGATCCGCATTCTTGCCGCGTTGTGGTTTGCAGTCCTGCTCGCGTCGCCCGCCGCGACCGCCGCGCCAAAATCCTGTTCTCCGATGGAGTTTGCCGTGCCCTTCACGGCGGGCCGCGAAGCGGCCGACGCGAGCGCCTCAGGCGACATCGAAGCGGCCGCCGCGTTGACGATCATGTGTGCCGATCCGGCGCCCGCGGTCCGGATCGTCCAGTTCGGCGCGACATCGCGCCTGACGGAGACGAGACTGGCCAATGTCCGGTCCCAACTCGTCGCGTCGGACTTCAACCCGGAGACGATCGCCGCCGAAACGTGCCCGAGCACCAGCGCGCGGAGCGGCGTCTACGTCCGGATCTACTACCAGCGCGACAAGCAGCCGACAGCGCCCGCCAGTGAATGTGCGCAGCCATAGACAAAGCTGCTTGATAGGCGTGCGCACCGAGGGCATGAGCATACCCATGAAACATTTGCTGATCGGCCTCCTCTTCGCACTCGCCGCCTGCACCTCGGCTGTCCCCGCAAAGGATGCGCCCGCCGCCACTTCGGTCGCGCAAGCACCGGCGCCATCCACACCCGTGTCCGACAGTGTAAAGGCCGCCGCCGCCAGCGATCCCGCCGCGTGCGCCGCGCTGAACGGAACGATCCGCCCGATCTGCCGGATGCAGCGCATGTCGTGCGTGATCGCCTTTCGCGACGCCGGCCGCACCTGCAGCAACGACACCGACTGCGAAGGCAAGTGCCTCCTCCCGGACGACGCGCCCGGCGA
>JANNVF010000249.1:0-2151 GCA_031414315.1 Hyphomonadaceae bacterium
CCGCACATTTTGTGGGCCATCGCCGTCGCCACGCTGCTCGGGGCGACGGCGGGTCTCGTGGGGGCGGTGGCGCCCATGGTCCTGCGCCGGCTGGCGGCGCTGATGCTGGTCAGCGCGCTCAAGACCGCCAACGACAATGAAGAGGGGTTCGTCTCTCCGCGCGCGCGGCTGCGCTGCGTCTAGGGCGGCGCCCTTATGGCGCAGCGGGCGGCTTGGGCAGGCTTTTCAGGTAGGCGGCGACAGCGGCGGCGTCCTCATCGTTGAGCCTGTAATCCGGCATCGGCGGCAGCGGGTGTGACCCGTCCGGCTTCACACTCGTCTGCAGGAGCGTGACCAGCTGCGCCTCGTCATAGCCGGCGGGCAGGCCCGCCAGCGCCGGCGTGGTCGGCGCCCACGGTTGCGGGTGGATCGGCTTGTCCGGCAGCGTCGCGCCCTGCAGGTAATGGTCGGCGTCGAGCAGGCCGGTGGGCAGGCGCTGGGTATGGCAGTCCCCGCAGAGCACGACGCCATCGACGAGGTACTTGCCGCGCTCAACGACGGCGGCGGGGTCGGGCGTTGTTACGGCTGGCGCGGCAGGCTGTGCGCAGGCGGCGAGAGCGGCAAACGCGCTCGCTGCGAGAAGTGTTCGGATCATGGCGGTCCTCCCCGATGTGCGAAACTGCGAGGAGGATTACCGTGATGTCACGCCGGTGCAAAGACGCCGACGCGCCACCTAGAGCGCCGGAACGTCGGGACAACCGCTCCGCTTCATTTCGTCGATCGCCATCTGCCGTGACGCCGGATCGGCGGTGTCGCTCGGCGCCGCATTGGTGCGCAACGTGTTGCATGCCTCGGCGCTGGCAGGTGGCGGCACGGCGCTCTGCACGGTGGCGGCGGGCGCGCTGTCGTGATGGCCGTTGGTGAGCTTGCTCCACACGGAGCTCACATGACTGCATCCGCCGAGGGATGCGGCGAAAAGTGCGGCGGCGAGGCCACGAACAATCATGCCAGTCTCCTGTGATCGTCGATGCGATGACAGCCGCCCCGTCGCGCACGCTAGGGCGGCGGCGCACACGTCACAAATGAACCTTGCGACACCGGGCGGGCATGAATTGCCTGCATGTGGTATGCAGGCCAGCGTGGCGATGACACAGGGATGTCTGTCGGTATGGTCGCCGGGCCTTGGGGGAGCGCCGCATGGGTTGGGTTCGCGGATGGATCGTTCTGATCTTGATGTCGTGCGCGTGCCTGACGGCGAGCGCGCAGCAAGCGGGCCGGCGCGTGGCCCTGGTGATCGGCAACAGCGCATATGCAACGCAAGGGATGCTCGCCAATCCGGGATCGGACTCGCGGCTGGTGGCCGAGGCCCTGTGGCGGGTCGGATTTTCCGTCACGGCGCTGGTTGATCAGGGCAAGCCGGGCATGGAGCGCGCGCTGCGCAATTGTGATCGTGTACAAGGCGAGCCAGGGCGTTGGCTATGCGATGATGGTAGTGAGTACATTGCCAATCGTGATTAACTACGGCGCGCCAGCGGCGTGGCTACCGTTCACACACTGGACACGATCATACGTCACTTCCAGATCGGTCTCCCATCACCCGGCAATCCAAGCGTCTTCCACTTCTCCGTCACGCGCTCAATCACCTCGCCGTCCATCCGGATCTGCGTGCCCCATTCGCGCTTGGTTTCCGGTGGCCACTTGTTCGTGGCGTCGAGCGCGATCTTGCCGCCTAACCCGGACTCCGGTGACGCGAAATCCAGATAGTCGATCGGCGCGTTCTCGATCAACGTCACGTCGCGCACCGGGTCCATGCGCGTCGAGATGGCCCACATCACGTCTTTCCAGTCGCGGGCGTTGATGTCGTCGTCCACGACGATGATCCATTTCGTGTACATGAACTGGCGCAGATAGCTCCACGCGCCCATCATCACGCGCTTGGCGTGGCCGGGGTAGGCCTTCTTCATCGAGATGACCGCGATGCGGTAGCTGCAGCCTTCCGGCGGCAGCCAGAAATCGACGATCTCCGGGAAGTGCTGCTTCAGCAGTGGAATGAACACCTCGTTGAGCGCCTCGCCCAGCACGCTCGGCTCATCCGGCGGGCGGCCGGTGAAGGTGGAGAGGTACATCGGGTCCTTGCGCATGGTGATCGCGCTGATCCTGAACACGGGAAAC
>JANNVF010000250.1:0-2134 GCA_031414315.1 Hyphomonadaceae bacterium
TGCTGCTCGGCCGCGAAAGCGCTGGCAGCCCGCCTGAAGTCTACGCCGCCGCCCATGCCGTGGTGCGCATTCCACTGGCGGCGGGGCGGCGCTCGCTCAATGTGGCGGTGGCGGGTGCTGTGGCTTTGTCGGAGGCGCTGCGGCAGACAGGCGGCTTCGAGGGATTTCCATGACGACACTGCCGGGCGACGCACAGCCCCGGGCGCAGGCCTGGTTCGAACAGCTCCGCGACACCATCTGTGCGGCGTTCGAGGCGCTGGAGGACGCCGCCCCCGCCGATCTCTACCCCGGTCCCGCAGGCCGGTTCGAGCGCACGCCCTGGCGGCGCGGCGATGGAGCCGAGGATCTCGGCGGCGGCGTAGCGGCCATGATGCGCGGGCGGTTCTTCGAGAAGGTCGGCGTGCACGTCTCCACCGTGCATGGCGCGTTCAGCCCGGAGTTCGCCAAGCAGGTCAAAGGCGCGGCCGACGATCCGCGCTTCTGGGCGAGCGGGATCAGCCTGATCGCACACCTGCGCAACCCGCACTGCCCCGCCGCGCACATGAACACCCGCATGCTGTCGACGACTGAATGGTGGTTCGGCGGCGGCGGCGACCTGAACCCGACACAAGACTATCAACGCGACCAGAGCTTCGACGACGCGGTGTTTTTCCACAGCGCCTACAAGCGCGCCTGTGACGGCCACGACAAGGCGCTGTTCCCGAAATACAAGGCGTGGGCGGACGAGTACTTCTGGCTGCCGCACCGCAACGAGCATCGCGGCGTCGGCGGCATCTTCTACGACCATCACAATCGCGGAGACTGGAACAAGGACTTCGCGTTCACGCAAGACATCGGCGCCGCGTTCCTGCACGCCTACAAACCGCTGCTGGAAAAGCGCATGACCCGGCCGTGGACACCGGAGGATCGCGCCGAACAATTGAAACGTCGCGGCCGCTACGTGGAATTCAACCTGCTCTACGATCGCGGCACGATCTTCGGCCTGAAGACCGGCGGCAACATCGACACGATTTTGAGCTCGATGCCGCCGGAAGCTACGTGGCCGTAAGGCGGATTGCGCACATGAAGTCGGCAGATCGACAAGCATATGGCCGTCTCCCTCCAGACCAACGGCGATTTGCCAGGTCCCTGGCGAGGATGGGAACTGCAAGGGGATACGCCAAGGCGTCGCTGGCGTTCTTTGTTCTGATGATCACTCCGGGCGCACTTCAGTTGGCGCTCAATGTCGCGCAGGGGCAGACTCCACCAGACGCGATGCACGGCATAGTGCTCGCATTCACGATATGCTTCGCAGGCGCGGTCGCGTTGCCGACGCTGCTGATTGCAGTGGCGGTCGTTGGAGGTTGGTTGTCAGTCAAATTCAAGGAACGTGGGAACAGATAGGGTGTGAAATTGGGAGGATTTCAATCCCATCAATCCAACACCTTCGTACCGCCGGCTTCAGCCGGCACGTTCTTCTTTTTCCTTGCGCGCCAAGCCTTTCACAACTTGCCGGCTGAAACCGGCGGTACGGATTGGCGCCGATCAATCCGGCTGATGTCAAAACCGTTTTACAATGCGCGCCTCGCAACGGAGGAAACCATGCGCACCGGATCACACGAACCCGCCCATCGCCATCGCAACGCCTGTTGACGCCTGTTGACGCCTGTTGACGCACGCTATCGCCTGTCATCGCCAGTCATCGCGCGCTGACGCACGTTTCAGGACGAAAGATTGATCCGGAAGAGCAGCGTCTCGCCACCGCCCAGATGCGGCGATTTCTCGAACGTCCGCACAAACGCCCCGCCGTTGGCTTCGATGACGCGCCGCGACGCGATGTTGTCCGCCTGCGCCGTCAGCTCGACGTACTCCAGGCCTCGACTGCGCGCTTCCGGCAGGATCAGCCGCAGCGCCGCTGTTGCGCACCCGTTTCCGCGTTTCCACGGCACGACGGCGAAGCCGATGTGGCCGGGCACGTGCTCCGGCAACGTCGAACCGCCCGGGCGCCAGCGGAAGGAGATGCTGCCGCAGAAGTCGCCGTCCCAGATCCAGCGGGTGAACGCCCACTGGCGGGGGACCACATTGCCATCCGGCAGCGTGATCGTGCGCCCGTCGGGATCTTCCTTGCTGAACCCGGCGACGAACGCATCGGCGT
>JANNVF010000251.1:0-2297 GCA_031414315.1 Hyphomonadaceae bacterium
GATCTCGACGCCGCCCTGGAGGAGCGAGCCGAGCATGATCTCGGCATCGACCAGGTTTTTGGCGCAGCCGAGCGAGACGAGCCCGACGCGGAGCGGTGTGTGTAATGGTTGCTGGCCCATGCGGGGAGGGGAAGGTAGGCGAAGCGGCGGCCGGCTGGCAACCCGGTAAAGAAAGCAGCCAAAGTTTGCAATCGCGTCCGCCGTCTGCCATTTTGACCCACTAATCCGATTGCTCCCTGGCGTTTCAGCCCAGCGACGGGCTGTCGTAATCGGCCGGCATGAAGGTGACAATTCTGTGACCGACGGGCGGCGCATGAGTCAGATGGCAGTTACATTGAAATTATGAAGTACCTCAAGATCGTGTGTTTGAGTCTGGCCATGGCGGCGGTGTCCGCCCCGGCCGCGACGGTGACGCTGGTGAATTCACCCTCGGCCTGGAATTGGCGCCAAGGCACCAGCGAAGCCTCGGCGCCCACCGCAGCCTGGCGGGCCACGAACTTCAACGACTCGGGCTTTGCCGCGGGCACCGCGCCGTTTTGGTACGGCGATGTCCTGGCCGGCACGCAGATCACGGACATGTTGAACAGCTACTCGTCCATCTTCATGCGGAAGACCTTCGTGCTGGCCAACGCGGGTGACATCGCGGCGCTGCGGATGGGCTATCGCTGCGATGACGGGTTCATCGCCTGGATCAACGGCGTCGAGGTGTTCCGCTACAACATGCCGGCAGGCAACATCGC
Source organism: Hyphomonadaceae bacterium (assembly GCA_031414315.1). Classification (GTDB taxonomy): domain Bacteria; phylum Pseudomonadota; class Alphaproteobacteria; order Caulobacterales; family Aquidulcibacteraceae; genus VFBF01. Next base: position 741 of record JANNVF010000251.1, read on the forward strand.
CTACAACGGCGTCGCTTCCGGCGCGGTGGCCATCGACCCCGCCCCGCTCTTCACGACCGACCTGGGCGCGACCGCAGTCACGGCGCTGGTGGGCGGGACGAACGTTCTGGCCATCCATGCCTTCAACGCGGCTCTGGGCAGTTCCGATCTGGGCATGGAGGTGACGCTCGAAGGGACGCTGGACGAGACGGCGCCGTCGGTGCTGTTCCAACTTCCGTTCGCCGGCTCGACGGTGACGTCATTGGGCCAGATTGAGGTCGATTTCAGCGAGAACGTGTCCGGCGTCGATGCCGCGGATCTGATCGTCAACGGCGGGCCCGCGACCAACGTCACCGCGTCGAGCGGCAGTGTGTATGTCTTCCGGTTCGCCGCGCCGCTGCCCGGGACGGTGAACGTCCAGTTGGCAGCCGGCGGCATCCAGGATTTGTCCTCCACGCCCCATCCGTTCACGGGAGCGAACTGGAGTTACACGCTGGATCCGAATTACGTCCCGCCGCAGGAGGTCCGCCTCAACGAACTCCTGACCGCGAACGTGAACGGCCTCCGCGACGAGGACAACCAGCCCCAGGACTGGGTGGAGCTCAAGAATCTCGGATCGAACGCCGTGAGCCTCGCCGGCTGGTCGCTCACGGACGACGCGAATCAGCAGGACAAGTGGGTCTTTCCCTCCGTCACCATGCCGGCCGGAGGGCTGTTGATCGTTTTCTGCTCGGCGAAGGATCGGAAGCCGACGGCACCCGGCACAAAGCTGCACACGAACTTCAAGCTGAACCCGGACGGCGAATACCTTGGCCTCTTCAATGCCGAGTCACCGCGCCGGCTCGTCTCGGCACTCGACCCGTACCCCAACCAGCGCCGCGACATCTCCTACGGCTACGACCCGGGCGGCCAGTTGCGCTATTTCACCGCGCCTTCCCCCGGCACGAACAACGCGGCCAGCGCCGTCACCGGCATCGTCGCGGACACGAAGTTCAGCGTGGACCGCGGGTTCTTCACGAACGCCTTCTCGCTCTCCATCACCTGTGCCACGCCGGGCGTGACCATCCGGTACACGCTCGACGGCAAGGCCCCGACGACCACCGTCGGCTCGACGTATGCCGCGCCCCTGACCGTCGGCACGACGACCGTCGTGCGGGCGTATGCCTACAAGACGGGGCTGCTGGAATCAGACATCGACTGCCAGACCTACCTCTTTATCAACGACGTCGTGACCCAGGCGGCCAATGGCGCCGCGCCCGCCGGCTGGCCGGCGACTTGGGGCGGCAACGTGGTGGACTACGGCATGGATCCGGACATCGTGAACAATCCGACATGGGGCGCCACCCTCCGGGGTGACTTGCTGGACATTCCCAGCTTCTCCATCGTGATGAACCTCGACGACCTGTTCGGCGGTTCGGGCATCTACTCCAATCCCGGCAACGACGGCCCGCTGTGGGAGCGGCCCTGCTCCATTGAGTTGCTACGCCCGGACGGCGAAGCCGACTTCCAGATCAACTGCGGCATCCGGCTGCGCGGCGGTTTCAGCCGCAGCACCGACAACCCCAAGCACGCCTTCCG
>JANNVF010000252.1:0-5125 GCA_031414315.1 Hyphomonadaceae bacterium
TCAGGAAGCCGATGAACACGAACAGCGACAACGGCTGGCCGAAGGTCAGCAAGCCTACGAAGGCGCCGCCGATGGAGAGTGGCAACGCGGTCATGATCGTGAACGGCTGGAAGAAGTCGCGGAACAGCAGCACGAGAACACCGTAGATCAGCAAGATGCCCCAGAGCATCGCGTTACCGAAGTCGGCGACGAGTTCGGCCATGTCCTCGGTGCTTCCGGCGGGCAGGAGCTGCACGCCAGCAGGCGGTTTCGACGCCTCCGGCAACGCCATGACCTTTTCGATCGCGTCGCCGATCTCGCCCTTCACCACGTTCGCCGACACCGTCACCTTGCGCTGGCGATCACGCCGCTCCACCGCAGCTTCGCCGGCGCCGAACTGCACATCGGCTATGGCGTCGAGGCGGATCGCCTCTCCGGTCGCGGTACGCACGCGCAGCGCGGCAATGGTGTCGAGATCGGCACGGGCGTCCGGACGCAACAGCACGCGGATCGGAATCTGGCGATCCGGCAGCGTGAATTTCGCAAGGCTCTGTTCGATGTCGCCGCCGGTGGCGACGCGAACGGCGCTCGCGAGATCGGCGGCGGACACGCCTAGACGTGCGGCTTCCTCCGCGCGTGGCGTGATCTGGATTTCGGGTCGCACGAGGCTGGCAGACGATTTCACGTCCGCCAGTTCCGGGAACGCATGCATCTTGGTGACGAGCGCTTCTGCGGCGCGTCGCAGATCTTGCGGATTCTCGCCGACATATTCCAGCGTGATATCGGAGCCCCGGCCGCCCCCCTGGAACTGCAAAAACGACACGCGCACATCAGGCGTCTCGCTGACCAGCGGCCGGATCGACTGCTCTACCTGGTTCGAGGAATGCTTGCGCGCGTTGCGCGGTACAAGCTGAATATTGACCGATCCTTCGCTCACGCCACCGTCGACGGCGCTCGCCGACACGAAGACGCCTTCCACTTCCTCAAGCGTGCGCACCTTCGCGGCGATCGCCGACAATGTGCGATCGGCGTCCACCAGCGGCGTCCCCGGCGGAAAGTCCACTGACAGCGCGATGGAGCCGTTGTCGAGACGCGGGATGAAGGTCATTGGCACCATGCCGAGCACCACGGGGACCAACGACGCTATGAACACCGCAAGCCCCATCGCCGCAGCGATGAACGGTCGACGGATCGCCCAGCCGAGCGCCTTCATGTACGTGTTGGTGATCTTCCCTGGCGGACGTTCCTCATGCCCGCCCTTCAGGAAGAACGCCGCCATCATCGGCGTGATCAGACGCGCGACAAGCAGCGAAAAGAACACCGCGAATGCGACCGTGATGCCGAACTCCTTGAAGAACTGGCCCGTCGTGCCGCTCATGAAGCTCACAGGCACGAACACCACGATGATCGTGGCCGACGTTGCAACGACCGCGAGGCCGATCTCGTCGGCGGCTTCAAGTGCTGCCTGATAGGGGCTTTTCCCCATCCGGATATGTCGCACGATATTCTCGATCTCCACGATCGCATCATCGACCAGAACCCCGGCGACGAGGCCCAGCGCAATGAAAGTGATCATGTTGAGCGTGAAGCCGAGCGGCTCGATCGCGGCAAACGTGGGAATGATCGCCAACGGAATGGCCAGCGCCGCGATCACCGTCGCGCGCCAGTCGCGCAGGATCAGAAGCACCACGAGAATGGCGAGCAGCGCGCCTTCGATGAGCGCGGCCTCGCTGGAAATTTTCAGGCCTTTGATGAAATCGACCGGCGTGCCAAGGACGCGGAAGCTGACACCCGGATAGGTTTTCTTCACCACCTCGAGCTTGGCGACCATGCCATCGTAGACGTCGACTTCGCTCGTCCCCTTCGCGCGCTGCACGAGGAACGACACCACCGGCTGACCGTTGTAGCGCGACACGGCCGAGATTTCGCTCTGCGCGTCGATCACGCGGCCAAGTTCCTCCAGCCGCACGGATCGACCGCCGGGCACGACGACACGGCTCTCCGAGAGCGCTTCAAGCGTGTCGGCGCCGCCGAGAGTGCGGATCGATTGCGCCTGCCCGCCCACTTCGGCGCGGCCGCCGGGAAGATCGGTATTCTGGGACCGCAGTTGTCGGCTCACTTCTGCGGCGGTAATGCCGAGTCCGACAAGCCGTTCCGGATCGAGCTCCACGCGCACTTCGCGGTTGACGCCACCGAGACGGCGCAGCGCACTGAGGCCCTTCACCGCAAGCAGTTCGCGCGACAGTTCGTTGTCGATGAACCAGGACAGATCGCGTTCCGATTTTCCGGGCCATTCCACCGCCATGTACGCGATCGGTTCGGCAGACGCGGTGTCGCGCGCGATCTGCGGCTCATCGACATCGGCGGGCAGATCCACGCGGATGCGGGACATGGCGTCGCGCGCTTCCTCCACCGCACGCGAAACGTCGGTGCCGATCTGGAGCTCTACAATGGTGCGCGAGGAGCCCGGGCTCACTTCCGATGTGATGCGCTTGACGCCCTGCACCCCGGTGAGCGCGGCTTCGGCGCGTTGTGTGACCTGCGTTTCGAGTTCACCGGGCGCCGCGCCCGGCTGCGTCACCGTGACGATGACCACGGGAAACTCGATGTTCGGAATCTGGTTGATCGGCAGGCGCTGGTAGGCCGTGAGGCCTGCGAACATCAGCGCAAGAAAAAGGACGATCGGCGGGATCGGATTGCGGATCGCGCCGGCGGAAATATTGAGGGCCATGGGTGTCTAGTCCTTCAACCGCCTGACCGGCCACGCAGCGACGACTCTTTCGCCGGCGCCGGCGCCGCTGTCGCCTTCACTGGCGTCACCTTGTCGCCGTCCTGCAGAAACGCCGCGCCGCCCGCGACGATGGTCTGCCCCGCGGTCAATCCACTTTCCACCGCGACGAGATCATTGGCGCGCGCGCCGATCACCACCGGCGTGCGATGCACCCGGTTGTCCTGACTGACAACGAACACCGACGCCTGACGATCATCGAACGTCACCGCCGCCTGCGGCGCCGCGAGAATGTTGCGCGGCGGCAGCAGCGCTTCGCCACGCAGGTACATGCCGGCGCGCAGCTTGCCGTTCACCGGCAGGTCGAACACCGCCTGTCCCGTGCGCGTGGTGCTGTTGATGGCGGCTGGCATGCGGCGCAAACGCCCCGTGATCTCGGTCCCGTCGACAAGCTGGAACGCCGCCGTCTGGCCGGGGCGCATGAGCAGCATGTCGGCTTCACCCACCTCCACGCCGATCTCCATCGCGTTGTCACCGACGATGCGGAAGAGCGGTGACTGCCCGTCCACCAGCTGGCCTACCTGCGCGGTGCGTTCGATCACGAGCCCGGCGTTGGGCGCGCGAATGTAGCCGCCTTCGAGACGCGCGTTCACTTCGGCGAGTTGCGCGCGTGCAGCCGCGAGCCGCGCGTCTGCGGCTTGGGTCGTTGCCTTGCGGGCGTTGATCGCCTCGGAAGACAGCGCGCCTGAGTCACGTATGGATTCCGCACGGCGGTATTCGTCGGCGGCGCGGACCTGGGCGGAAGTGGCTTCGGCGACGCTGGCTTGCGCAGCGCTGATCTGGGCGTTGGCGACACGGGTATCGAGCCGCGCTAGCGGCTGGCCCTGACGCACCATGGCGCCCTCATCGACCAGCAGTTGCGTGACGCGCACCCCGGTCGTCGGCGCGTACACGCGCACGTCGATCTTGGGGCGCGCCTCACCCGACAGCGTCAGGCGTTTGGCGAATGGCTGTTCGGTGACGGTCATGACCGTCACGCTCTGCGCCGTCGCAACCTTCTCCTCCTTCTGGCGTTCTTCGCCGTGCGAAAGGAAGAACACGCCAGCCAGCAGCGCCAGGATGCCCGCGGCGCCGCCCCAGACAATCAGCGGACTGGTTTCCTCCGCAGGCGCCTTGCGCGGGGCTTCGATACCATCATCGTCGGCAGTCATCAGGCGCTCTCTTTGGAAACGGGGGCAAGTCTGCGCCGCGCGGTGGGCGGTGGGCGTGTCACGTTGAACAGGCGTTGCATCACAACGCGAAAATCATCGACGAGCGGGCGCACTTCGGCGGCGCCATGCGCAGCGGCGCGGATCACCAGACCGTCGAGCATCAGCACCACAATACGCGCCGCCTGCTCCGCCGTCACGCCGAGCGCGACGTGTCCGCGACGCTGTGCGGCGGAGATTGCGACGCCGAGTTTCGCGCGCATCGCGGCTTCGTGGGTTGCAAAGCGCTGCGACAGGTCGCGGTCGCGCAGCGTTTCCGCGATGACTTCCGCCGCGATGGTCGATTCCGCGCCGCACTTGGTCACCACATGCTCGGCGAACGCACACAGGCCGTCGATCATGTCGCCGCCAGAGGCGATGGCCTCGAACAGCGGCTCGATGTCGCTGCGGTCTTCTTCCGCAATCGCGGCGATGATCTCGGACTTCGACGGAAAGTAGCGGTAAAGGGCGCCGGCCGAGAGACCGGCCTCCGCGCAGATTTCCTGCATCGATGTCTGGTGGAACCCGCGCCGGCGAAAACAGGACATCGCCGCGTCCAGGATCTGGCGGCGGCGGCGCTGGGCCAGGACAGGATCGGCCGATCGGGCCATGGGCGCGGAAATCCTCGGACGGGGCGGTTGCGCTTGCGATGCTGCGACGCATATAAAGCGAATGTTCGTTCTTTAAATGTTAAGAACGTCTCATCATGTCAAGGCATACGATCGTGACGGTCATCGCGACTCGAGACTCAGGACGCGTTTGGATGAGTGTTGGACGGACATGCTTAATGAGCGCTTGCGCGGCGATCGCGCTGGCGGGCTGCTCGACCATGCCGAACCAGCAGGCCGAAGCGCCGCCCCTGCCCGCCGGGTGGGAGGATCTGGAGATCCGCGCAGAGCCCGCTTCGCTGGTGGACTGGTGGCGCGGCTTCGGCGATCCGACGCTCGACCGCATGGTGGCGGAAGGCCTCGCTGAAGGACCAAGTGTCAAGCTGGCGGCCTTGCGGCTCAAGGAAGCCCGCGCCCTCAATCGTCAGACGTTCTCCGATTTCCTGCCACAGTTCACGGCGGACGCACGTGGCTCCTACACCCAGGCCGTGGATGGCCCAGACCTCACCGGATCGTTCCAGTCGTTCGTCAGCGGCGGCGGCAACACGGTGCGCGAGGGCGAG
>JANNVF010000253.1:0-5793 GCA_031414315.1 Hyphomonadaceae bacterium
GCAGCAGCGCATGGATCATCTCTGATGAGATGTCCATGAACAAGCTCACGAAGCCGAGCGCCCAGACCGTCCGAGGAATTTTGGGGCGCGGCACGGATGGCGAGGTCATAGGTGATCTGCGCTGCGATGGCCGTCTTGATCAAGATGCTTGCATAGCACCGGCGGCGTCCGGATAGGGCCAAGTCCTGCCACTCCTTTCCCAAGTTACGACTGGCCGCATCGCTCGAGACCGGCCGTTTGCGGCGCGCGCGCGATGGCGGGGGTGCGCCAGAGTTCAGACTGGGACACGACCCCGCTGTGCCCCGTTCGCACCGCGCCCGCGCCCGTGCTAACCCTTACCCACGGGACAGGATCGAGAAGGGGCGGCCGATGGCCAAGGTACGTGGATTTTGGGTGCGCCTGGCGCTGCTGGCGTCTGTGCTGGTGCTTGTCTGGTTCCTCGTGGCCGCGCTCGGGACGAAGTTCGGCCTGCTCGACTGGCGGGTTGGCTTCGGGATGATGACCTTCAAGTTCGGTCCGTTGTTGCTGATGGGGTCGGCGGCGTTCGCGCTGGTGGGCCTGCTGCTGGCGCTGATCGTGCCGCCGCGGCGCGGACGGTTGATCGCGCTCGTCGCCCTGCTCATTCCGGCGAGCGGACTTGGGTATGCGCTCTATGTCCGCCAGCAGGCGTCATCGATCCCGCCGATTCACGACGTCTCCACCGATCTCGCCGATCCGCCGGGCTTCACCGCCGCTGTGGTGACCGCGCGCGCGCGCGTACCGGGCGGCAACGCGCTCGATCTGACCACTGCGGCCATTCCCGATGACGCACGTTTCGGCGCGATGGCCGGCAAGAGTGTGCTGGAGGCGCATCGCGCCGCCTACGGCGATCTCAAGCCGATGATCACCGACACCCCGGCGTTCGACGCGTTCCAGGTGGCGCTCGATACGGCGGAGTCGCAGCCGGGATGGGTGGTCGATCACAACGATCCCGCCACCGGCATGATCGAGGCCCACGCCACGAGCTTCTGGTACGGTTTCACCGACGACATCGCGATCCGCGTGCGCCGGCTGCCGGATGACTCCGGCACGACAATCGACGTGCGCTCGGTCTCGCGGGTCGGGCTGAGCGACCTCGGCGCCAACGCCAGGCGCGTGCGCGCCTACATGCATGCGCTGAATGGCAGCCTCGGCGCGGCGGCGACCGGCGGTTAGCGGTCCTTCGGATCCAGCGCGTCGCGCAGGCCGTCGCCGACGAAGTTGAGGCACAGCAGCGTCACGAACATCACCGCCGCTGGGTAGATGATCATCCACGGCGCGGTGTCCATGTTATTGGCGCCGTCGGCGATGAGCTTGCCGAGCGAGGTGAGTGGCTCCTGCACGCCGAGGCCGAGGAAGGAGAGGAAGCTCTCCAGCAGGATCACGCGCGCCACGTTGAGTGTAGCGAACACCACCACCGGGCCCATCAGGTTCGGCACGATGTGGCGCAGGATGATCGCGGCGCCCGACGCGCCGCCGGCCTTGGCGGCCTCGACGAATTCCTTCTGCCGCAGCGAAATCGTCTGCCCGCGCACGATCCGCGCCATGGTCAGCCATTCCACCGCCCCGATGGCCACGAAGATCAGCCAGATGTTGGAGCCGAACACCACCATCAGCAGGATGACGAAGAAGATGAACGGGATCGAATAGAGGATGTCGACGAGCCGCATCATCGCGTTGTCGACCGGGCCGCCGATGTAGCCGGCGCTCGCGCCCCACAGCACGCCGATGACCAGCGACACCGTGGTGGCGACAAGGCCCACCGCCAGCGAGATCCCGAGGCCAAACAGAACGCGGGCGAGAAGATCGCGGCCCTGCACGTCGGTGCCGATCAGATGGCCGCCCGAGATCGTCGGCGCGAGCGAGACCTTGTCCCGGTAGAGCATGTCCACAGGATGCAGGCCGAACAGGCCGGGGAATGTGTAGTTCAGCACGCCGACGACGCCGGCGAGCGAGAGGATCAAAATCGCCGCGATGCCGACAACGGCGGCGGGATTGCGCATGAGGCGCCGGCGCGCGTCATCCCACAGTGATCGTCCCTTGGCGGTGGCGCCCGGGCGGGCGCCGGCGGTTACGTCCGTCATCGCCTCAGTCCTTTCGCGCGCGCGGATCAAGCGCGCCGTAGAGCACGTCGGACATCATGTTGAAGAAGATGATCATGCCCGCGTAGAGGATCACGACGCCCATCACGAGCGTGTAGTCGCGCTGCAGCGCCGCGATCGTGAACTGTTTGCCGATGCCGGGCAGCTGGAACACCGTCTCGATGACGAAGCCGCCGGTCAGCACGGTGGAGATGGCGGGGCCGAGGTAGCTGACGATCGGAATCATCGCCACCGGCAGGGCATGGCGCCAGATCACCTTCGCTTCCGGCAATCCCTTTGCCCGCGCGGTGCGTATCGCGTTCGAACGCATCGCTTCGATCATGCTCGCGCGGATCAGGCGCGAAATGATCGCGATCTGCGGCAACGCAAGCGCCACCACAGGCAGGAGCAGATGGGAGATCGTGTAGGTGTCTCGCAGCAGGCCGCCAGAAGGCAGCCAGTGCAGCCGCACCGCGAACACGAGAGAAAACAGCGGCGCCAGCACGAGCGGCGGCAGGCACACCCCTGCAACCGCAAAGCTCATGGCGACGTAATCCTCCGGTCGGTTCTGCCGCAGCGCCGCCCAGACGCCGAGGCTGCACCCGACACCCAACGCCAGGATGATCGCGGACGCGCCGATGATCAGGCTGGTGGGCAGGCCTTCGGCGATGATGTCGGAGACATCCTTGTCCTTGTATTTCATGGAAGGGCCGAGATCGCCTTGCAGCAGCTTCACGACATAGAGCCGGAACTGCTCGGGCACGGGCTTGTCGAGATTGTAGGCGGCCTTGAGCCGCTGTTCGATCTCGGCGGGGACCTGGCGTTCGGCGTCGAACGGGGAGCCGGGCGCGGCGCGCATCAGGAAGAAGGCCGCGGCGATGATCACGAACATGGTCGGAATCGCGATCAGCAGCCTGCGGAAGATCTGAGCGAGCATGCAATCCTTCCCGCCGGCGCAGAGTCGGTGCGGCGGGCAGACCTTTTCGCCCCCCGCGATCCATGTCAACGAGGCCATGACACAGGAGCAACGTATGTCGGATTTCAGGCGGGTGACGGACAGTTTTTACGTCGCACCGCAGATCCGTGGCGCAGACATCCCCGAAGCGGCCGCGCAGGGGTTCAAGACGCTGATCGTGAACCGGCCCGACGGGGAGGATCCCGGCCAGATGCCCATGGCGGACGCCAGGGCCGCCGCCGAGGCGGCCGGCCTGACGTTTGTGAGTATCCCGATCAAGGGGCCACCCGGCGCGGACGCCGTGGCGCAGACGGCGGCGGCGATTGCGGCCGCGACGGGCCCCGCGCTGGCCTATTGCCGCTCCGGGACGCGGTCGGTGACGTTGTGGGCCTTTGCGACGGCCCAGTCCGGGACGCTCTCCATCAGCCAGATTCTGGAGGCGGCGAAGGCGGCCGGTTACGACCTGTCGGGCCACAGACAGGCGCTGGAGGCGCTCAGGGGATGACCCCCGGTGCTAGCCCGGCGCGTCCGCAAGCAGCTTCAGCAGCACGATCGCCAGCAGGGTCAGCACCCCGGCGCGCAGCCGATCCGTTACAAAAAGAGAGAAATCGATCAGGGCGCCGGCCATGTGAGCACCGCCTGCAATACGCGCGCCGGGCGAGTGGACGGGCGCGGCGGGCCAGCGTATGCCGCCGCCAAGGGCGACAGTACGACGGGTTACCATGGCGGGCGTGAACTGGATCACCGACTTCGAGTGGGGCTGGAGCAGCGTCCGCGTGAAGAAGACCGGCGCCCGCGTGCCGTTCTCGCGCTCGATCATTTCCGAAGTCGCCGCATGGTTCCGGTTTTACGCCGCTGCGCGCGCGATGGAGCCGGAGGCGGGGCCGGCGTTCACCGTGGCGTTCGCCCCTGACAAGGCGCGGCCCTGGTATCTGATCTGGCCGGTGATCCGCGCTGCCGGCGGGCGCATCGTCGATGATCTGGTCAGCGCTGACGTCCTGTTCCAGTTTGAGGATTCCACCGTTGGCCAGAAGCTTGTGGCGCCACCTTCGGAGCGCGGGCGTCTGCTGAATTTCGGCGCAACCGATGTGTCCAAGAGCCGCGTCGGCGCGGCCTTCGAACAAGCCTTCGGGTATCCGCTGAGCATCGATCCCACGGCACACCGCGGGCCAGCGGTGGAAAAATCAGAACACAACGGCGCCCACGACGGCCGCATCGTGACCTGTCCCGTGCAGCCGCGCCCGGACCGGGTCTATCAGCGCGTCGTCGACAATCGCTGCGCCGCGCGGCCGGGACTTGTGGAAGACATGCGCACGCCCACCGTCGGCGGGCGCCCACCTGTGGTATTTCTCAAGCGCCGGGGCGTTTCCGAGCGATTCGCGAACGCGAATTCGGAAGTTGTGATGGTGCGACCGGAGGATGTTTACACGCCCGCCGAACTGGAGTGCATCTCGACGTTCTGCCGCCTTCTGGGGCTTGACTGGGGCGGTCTCGACGTGCTCCGGGACGCGGGGGATGGACGCATCTACATCGTAGACGCCAACAAGACAGACATGGGGCCACCGACGGCGTTGCCGTTGGCGGACAAGCTCCAGGCGACACGAATATTGGCGAAGGCGTTCCGCAGGTTCGTCGTACGCCCGCTAGAAGGCGGTTGAGGACTCCGAATGGCAGCGAAGATCCCCTTCGTCCGAGAGATGACGTTTGACTACGGCGTCCCGCAGCAGGTGAGCCCGCTCATCCGCCGTGTGGTTGCGGAGAACCCGGGACCGTTCACGTTCCGCGGCACCGGCGTCTACATCGTCGGCCACGGCGAAGTCGCGGTGATCGATCCGGGGCCCGACATGCCCACGCACATCGATCTCCTGCTGAAGGCGCTCGACGGCGAGAAGGTGACGCACATCTTCGTCACCCACGGCCACATGGATCATTCGCCTGCGGCGCGTCCGCTCGCCGAGGCCACCGGCGCCACGATCTACGCCTGCCCCGAGCCGGTCATTCCGTCGGAATCCGAAGTGCGGATGGAGGCGGGCGACGATCTGTCGTTCAAGCCCGATGTGGCGGTGCACGGCGGCGAGGTCTTCAAGGGCAAGGGCTGGACGATCGAGGCGGTGTTCACGCCCGGCCACACCTCGCACCACACCGCCTACGCGCTGCTGGAAGAAAACGCGCTGTTTCCCGGCGATCACATCATGGGCTGGTCGACCACGGTGATCAGTCCGCCGGACGGCGACATGGCCGACTACTTCGACAGCCTGATCAAAGTCCGCGACCGCAACTACGATACGCTCTGGCCGACGCACGGTCCGCCGATTCAAGGCAACGTGCGCGAGTTCGTGCAGGCCTACATCGATCACCGCCTCGCGCGCGAACAGCAGATCATCGAACAGCTTGCGCGCGGCAACACCACCATCCGCACGATGGTGCCGGTGATGTACGCCGATGTGGACAAGAAGCTGCATCCGGCCGCGTGCCACTCGGTGCTGGCGCACATGATCCATCTGGTGAAGACCGGCCGCGTGGAGTGCAGCGGCGCACCCTGCATCGACGCGATCTACGCGCTGCGCAAGGCGGCGTAGGCTGGCGCCTAGGTGCTCCCCCGCTTGCGGGGGAGGGCAGCGCGTACAAATTTGTACACTTTTGCCGCCTGAAACGCCCGGTTTGTATATCGATGCGGCCGGTTTGTGCATCGACGCCGTGCGTTTGTATGCGCTGCGCCCTGGAGCCGGGGCGCCCTCG
>JANNVF010000254.1:0-6717 GCA_031414315.1 Hyphomonadaceae bacterium
GGCCGAGGGGACGTGCTCATAGGCGCCGATGGCGCATCGCTCGCGGCCTATCGTTCGGCCCCGGCGGGCAAGCCGACGGCCATCGTGCAGATCGCGCACGGCATGGCCGAGCACGTCGCGCGCTATGCGCATCTCGCCCGCGCGTTGAACGCGGCGGGCTACGCCGTCTATGGCGGCGACCATCGCGGGCACGGCAAGTCGGCGGGCGTGCACGGGCTCGGCAGTTTCGGGCCTGGGGGCTTTGCGGTCGTCGTCGATGACATGGCGGCGCTGACGAAAGTTGCCAAGCAGGAAAACCCCGGCCTGCCGCTCGTTCTGCTCGGGCACAGCATGGGCTCGTTTGCATCGCAGCTCTATCTGCTCGACCACGCGGGCGAACTCGCCGCGCTCGTGTTGTCGGGCACGGCGGCGCTCGACAAATTGCTTGAACACATGATGTCCAGCGGCGCCGCGCCCGGCCTCAACGTGATGAACGCCGCGTTCGAGCCGGGGCGCACGGGCTTCGAGTGGCTGTCGCGCGACGAGGCGGAAGTCGACAAGTACGTCGCCGATCCGCTGTGCGGGTTCGAGCTGGAGCCCGCGTCGCTGCAATCGCTGTTCGGCAGCGGCGATCTCGGCCGCAGCGACGCGCGCCTCAGGCACGTCGACAAGCATCTGCCGATCTACGTGATCTCCGGCGAATTCGATCCCGTCGTCGGACCTGAGCAGAGCTTCGCCCGCGCGCTGATCGCCAGCTACGAAGCGGCGGGGATGAGCAACATCACGCACCGCGTCTATCAGGGCGGTCGGCACGAAATGTTCAACGAGATCAATCGCGACGAGGTCGAAGGGGAGCTGGTCGATTGGCTGGATGCGGTGCTGCGGTAGCGGGCGTCAGAGATCGCTTTTCGCCGAGAGCGGAGATTGCATGATACAGAAACTGATGGCCAAGCCGATCGCCATCGCGGCCGACCACCGCGGCTTCCCTTTGAAGAAGCGCCTGGCGGGTTGGCTGCATGACAACGGATTTGAGATCACCGACCTCGGCGCCTGGAATGCGCATGAGCGCGTCGATGCGATGGACTATGCGCTTGGGTTGGCGGCCGCAATCAAGCAGGGCACGTCAGACTTCGCTATCGGGATTTGCGGGAGCGGTCAGATGATGGCGATCACCGGCAACCGTTTCGCCTTCATCCGCGCGACGCTGCTTCACACCGCAGCCGAAGCCGTCCCCGCGCGCGAACACGGTGACGCCAACTTGCTCGCCTTGGGCGCCGACATCGTCGATGGCGCTGCCGCCGAGGAGATTCTCAAGACGTTCCTCACCACGGCCCCGCTGGGCGACCGTTGCGCCGTGCGCCGCGAACGCCTGGCTGAGCTGGATATATCCAAGCTGTAGCCGCTCCATGACGGCCCCAGGCTGCTGCGATTGCCGCATCCCGCCCCAACATTGTTGACTTCTTCACCTTCTGCCCCCATACCCTGCCTTGCGACCGTTCGCAGGTGCAGCATGGCTTGAACGCCGGGCTCTCGCGGACGCGGTCCCCTTCGGTGCGCAACCAACGACGTTCGGCTGTTCAGCCCTTCATCGCCGTCGCCGCGCTCCGGTTTCACGCCCGCCTCAGGCCTCGAACACCGAGCAATCTGGCGCGCGTTCTGAAAGTACCCATCCTTTGACCAAATTTACCGACCTCGGCCTCAGCGCGCCGATCCTCAAGGCGCTTGCCGCCGAAGGCTATGAGACGCCCACGCCGATCCAGGCGCAGGCCATCGCCCACGTGCTCGCCGGCAAGGACATCATCGGCCTTGCGCAGACCGGCACCGGCAAGACCGCCGCGTTCGCCCTGCCGATCATCGACCGCCTCGCCGCCGACCGCAAAAGCCCCGGCGCCCGCGCCGCGCGTGTCCTCGTTTTGGCCCCAACGCGGGAACTGGCGGCACAGATCGACGACAGTTTCCGCGCCTACGGCAAGTTCTCCGGCGTCACCTCCACGGTGGTGTTCGGCGGCGTGCCGATCAATCGCCAGATCAAGGCGCTGGAGCGCGGCGTCGACGTGCTCGTCGCCACGCCCGGCCGCCTCATCGATCTCATCGAGCGCAAGACCTGCCGGCTCGACAAGGTGGAGATCCTCGTTCTCGACGAGGCCGACCACATGCTCGATCTCGGCTTCATCCACGCGCTGAAGCGGATCGCGCAGCTCGTACCCGCGCAACGCCAGACGGTGTTCTTCTCGGCCACCATGCCGCCGCCGATCGCGGAACTGGCGCAGCGCTTCCTCACCGATCCGGTGCAGGTCGCGGTGGCGCCGATTTCGTCCACCGCCGAACGCGTGGAGCAGATCGTCATCCACGTGGATGGGAACAGGAAGCAGGATCTGCTGGAAGACATCCTGCGCGATGCGACGATCTCGCGGGCGCTGGTGTTCACCCGCACCAAGCACGGCGCCGACCGCGTCGTGAAGCGGCTCGACGCCGCTGGTTTCGATGCGCAGGCCATTCACGGCAACAAGAGCCAGGGCCAGCGCGAACGCGCGCTTGAAGGATTCAAGAAGGGGCGCACGCGCCTTCTGGTCGCCACCGAGATCGCGGCGCGCGGCATCGACATCGATTGCGTCACGCACGTGATCAACTTCGATCTGCCGGATGTCCCGGAGCAATACGTCCACCGCATCGGCCGCACCGCGCGCGCGGGGGAGACCGGCTCGGCCATTTCGTTCTGCGCACCCGATGAACGCGCCAACCTGCGCGGCATCGAAAAGCTGACGGGTCAGCCGGTGCCGGTGATGACCCACGCGCTCAGCCTCACGGTGCGTCCGGGCGATCCCGAGCCGAGGAAGGTCGTCTCGCGCCAAGGCCGCCAGCCGCATGGCGGGGGGCGCAGCGATGGCCGCGGTCAGCAAAATCGCGGGCCGGCCAAGCCGCAGCGCGCGCGCGAGGATCGCCCCAACGCCGGGCGCACGCAGGAAGGCGCATCGTCGCCGTCCGGTGAACGCGCTCTCGACAGCGTCCGCCGCGACCGCAAGGGCAATGAGATGTGGTCCAACAGCGGCCCCGCGCCGCGTCCGCGCCGCACTTCGCGCTAAGCGTCCTCATCACGGAAACAAAAAAGCCCCGGGAGAAATCCCGGGGCTTTCTCGTTCGCAGATGCGATCAGCGTTAGCTGGTCACGCCACGCAGCTTGATTTCGACACGGCGGTTTTGCGCCTTGCCAGCTGCCGTCGCGTTGGTCGCGATCGGACGGGATTCGCCGAAGCCGACCGCCACCAGACGCACCGGGTTGACACCGTTCGACGTCAGCACGCCGGCGACCGCATCAGCGCGGCGTTGTGACAGCGCCATGTTGTAGTCGTCGGCGCCATCGGAGTCCGCGTGGCCGGCCACGTCCACCGTGGTGGACTCATACTCACGCAGCGTCTGCGCCACGTTGTAGAGCGTGTCGCGGAACTGCGGCTTCACCACCGACTGGTTCACGTCGAAGGTGATGTCGGACGGCATGTTGAGCGTGATTTCGTTTTCCGCCGTCCGCGTGACGCCGACGCCGGAATTGCGCAGCTGTTCGTTGAGCTTGCGCTGCTGGTTGTCCATATAGGCGCCGATGCCCGCGCCGGCGATGGCGCCGATGCCCGCGCCGACCATGGCGTTGCGCCGGTCATTGCCGCCGGCGAGCGTGCCGGCCGCTGCGCCGCCGAGCGCGCCGATGATGGCGGCGTTGGCGGTGCGGTTCGGCGTCTGTGCGCCGGTGTAGGGGTCGGTGGTGGTGCAGCCCACGGCAAAAAGCGCCGCTGCTGCGACGATGACGAAACGTTTCAACATGATCCCTCTCCGAGTATGCGCACATGGAAGTGCCGCTGAATTTGCTAGCGCGTCGCGCCTGTCTCCCACATGAACGGTTTGTGGCGTGGGACGCCACAGTTCGCGCTGGTGGGGAAAACGTGGCTGTGATCGCCGCCTGAGCGTGAACGCGCGTAGGCCTTACATGGTTCCAGAGCGCCCGGGACGATCCTACGATAAATTCATGCTGACGCCGCCCGCCTCCTTTTCCCGCCTCGGTTTCGGCGTCACCGGACCGCATGCGACCCCCGCTATCGCCCGCGAGGAAACGGTCGCGCTCATTCATGCGGCGATGGCGGAGGGGGTCACCCTGTTTGACACCGGGCCCATGTATGGCGCGGGCGAGGGGGAGCGGCGTTTAGGCGCGGCCATCAGGCAAGTCCCACGCGCTGGGGTGTTCATCTGCACCAAGGCTAGGACCTGGCCGATGCGCGGGGGAGACACGGACCGCTCCACAACCCCCGCCGACCGGGTGTGCCGATCGCTCGAGGAAAGCCTGGCGCGATTGGGGCTGGACCGCATGGATGCCTTGCTGCTGCACGGTCCCCGCCCGGAAGACTTCACGCCGTCGCTGCGCGCGGCGCTGCAGCGGTTGAAGGCCGAGGGGACCGTAGGGGCGGTCGGCGTCTGCGGCCGTGGCGAAGAGCTCGACGCGGCGCTGGCATGGGGCGGGCTCGACCTTCTGATGATGCCGCTTGCTGGGGCCGCCGCGCGCCTTGAGCGGGCCGCTGCGCGCGGGGTGTCGGTGATGGCCATCGAGACTATGCGCGGACGTCAAAGCCCGTGGCGCATGCCCGCCAGTGGCGCCGATCTCTGGTATCTCGCCCGCGCCATGCGGGATGCGATCACCGGTGCTGTGGCGCCGGTCGATGGCGGTGTCGCCGACGCCCTCACGCGTCCGGCAGTGCGCACCGTCGTCGTGCAGACGACACGGCGCGCGCATCTGCGCGCAAACGCTGCAGCGGCGCGCTCAGGGCAGGCCGTCAGCGACCCGGATCAGCTCTGAGAACGCCAGGATCGCGTGATAGAACGTGCTCGCCGGTGAAGGCTCATCGGCGAACTGCCCGTTCGCCTGCCGTCGATCACGCCACAGACCGGGCGTCGGCACGTCGCAATACGCCATGAGCGAATCGAACGCCGCGATGGCCTGTGCACACGACTGCGGATCGCCAGTGCGCTCGAAGTCCACCAGGTTGGCCTTGAGCCGTTCGGTGTAGGGCCAGAACCGCGAGGTCGCCGTCTTCACGCCGCCGTCGACCCAGACCTCGTCTGCGATGACGCCTGTCTCGGGCGCGACGCCATACACCTCGCCATGGATGTGCAGGCGGCGCGCCAGCGCGCGCGCGTCATGGTTGCTGGCCTTGGATACGCGGTCGATCAGCCAGACCCATTCGAACTGGTGGCCGGGCTCGCCGATGGCGCCGGCGTCGCCATCGGCGGGACGCCAGTCATCGGTGAAATACTCCAGCAGCGCGTTGTGTTGCGCGCTGACGAAGCGCGTCTCAAACAGCTCCACGATCTTCAACGCTTCATCGATATAGCGCTGCGCACCGGTAGCTTCGTGCAGCGCGAGCAGCGCTTCCAGCAGGTGCATGTGCGGGTTCTGCCGGCGCACGCTGGCGTCGACGACCTCGCCCTCGAGGAAGCCGCCGGCGGGATGACTCCAGTTTGCAACCACCCAGTCGAATACTTCGCCGCCCGTCTCGGCCAGCGCCGGTTGCCGCAGCGCCTTGGCGGCGTGCGCCAGGGCGAAGATGACGAACGCCGTGTCGTAGAGATCGCGGCGCGGGTCGAACGCGAACCCGTCCGCATCGAGCCGGTGCGCCGTGCCGCCATCAGTGCGGATCGCATTGTCCAGCAGCACGCGCACGCCGGCTTCGACGGCCTCGCGCCAGGGTCCCGTCCAGCCGAGCTGGCCCGCGGCCGCATACACATACGTCTGTCGCGCCTGCACGCGCACGCGTCGCGGTGCGGCGACAGGATGGCCATCAGCGCCGAGCAGTTCGTGAAAGCAGCCGCTGGCGCGATCGAAACCGCGCGCCCACCAGATCGGCAGGGCGCTGTCGAACAGCCACGCCCGGGCTTTCGCGGCACGGTCCTTCAACGCCGCGATCGGCGACGCAGTGGGCTCTGCCGTTGTTATTTTTTTTAGCGCTCCGGTCACGGCGGCGCGCAACGCGCCGGGCTTGACCGCGATGGCGGCGACGCCCGCCGCGCGGCCGGCCTCCACATCGCGCGGCTGGTCGCCGATCATGACCGCGCGGGCCGGATCGATGCGCCACTCCATCAGCGCGCGGCGGATGAGACCCGGATTGGGTTTGCGGTCCGGATGATCGGCGCGCGTGAATGCCGCAACGACGCCGCCTTCGTGGAAGGGGCAGGCGTAGAACGCATCGATGTGCGCGCCGGCGTCGGCGAGGCGGGCCTGCATGTGCCGGTGAAAGGCGTCCATGTCCGCGAGCGCGTACTTGCCGCGCGCGACGCCGGACTGGTTGGTGACGACAATGGCGAGAACGCCCGCGTCGTTGCACGCGCGGATCGC
Organism: Hyphomonadaceae bacterium; assembly: GCA_031414315.1. GTDB lineage: Bacteria > Pseudomonadota > Alphaproteobacteria > Caulobacterales > Aquidulcibacteraceae > VFBF01. Next base: position 6,353 of record JANNVF010000254.1, read on the forward strand.
CTCCACGGCGCCGGGCAGGAACGCGAGATCCTCCGGCTTCCAGGTGTAGCCGTCATCGCGATTGAGCGTGCCGTCGCGGTCGAAGAAGACGGCTGACTGGCCCCCAGGGTTCACCAACTGCCGCATCGTGCTCCGCCAAATAGGGACGTTGAAGGGCGGTGGCGTAGCACATCGTCGGTGAACACGGGATAGTGGCCCGTGGCGAACCCTACTTCGCGATCGCGAGCGCCGCTCGGGCCGCCGTTCACCGGCGCGGGGTGCGTACGTCATCCAGGTCAATTGCGGGCGCACGACCGCGCACTACGCAGCGTCGTGCATGCAACCGCGAGGTCGTCGGGGCGCTTGTCGGTCGGGACAATGAGCGT
>JANNVF010000255.1:0-2417 GCA_031414315.1 Hyphomonadaceae bacterium
TCCGCGCTCGCGTCGGTGGGCGAACAGAAACCGGTCGTAAGGGTCAACCCATGAACGTGAGACTTGTCCCCGCGTTGCTCGCGGCCGTTGCGCTGTCTGGATGCATTTCGCTGTTCCCCAAACCGCCGTCGCCAGCGATGATCTACACCATGCGCGCGGGCGACGTGGAGCGCGCCGCCGGTGACGGCAAGCCGATCGTGCTGTCGGTTTCGGAGCCATCGGCGCCACGCTCGGTCGCCGGCGCTGACATCGTCTGGCGCACCGGCGCCTCGATTGCCTTCATGGACAAGGCGGCGTGGGATGGCACGGCGCCGGATCTGTTGCAGGACATGCTGATCGACATCATCGATCGTCGCGGCTCGGTGCGGGCGGTTGTTCGCACAGGCGGTGGGGTGCGCGCAGACTCCGACGTGCGCTGGGATGTGCAGACATTCGAAGTCGTTGAGGAGGGATCGAAGCTGGAAGCCGTGATCGTCGTCGCCGCAAAGCTCATCGATTTGCGCACGCGCACTCTGATCGATGACGAGCGGTTTGAAGCACGCGCCCCGATCTCGTCGAGATCGGGGCGGGCTGCCGCGGCCGGGATGGTGGGCGCTGCGCGCGATGCCTCGTTGAAGATCGCCGACTGGGCGGCGGAGAAGGCGCCAGTGCCTGTTCCGCCGCCCGTTGCGGCAATCCCCGATCAGCCCAGTTCAAATCAACCGAGGGCTGCGTCCACCAGGAGGTAGGCGATCAGAACGCTCTTGCCGCCGGACTGGGTGGCGAGATCGGGCTTGGAGCGGAACGCCGCGGCGTCCGTGCGGGCCTGCACGTTGTGCTCGAACAGACGCACAAGACGCGCGACCGCCTCAGGCGCTGCGGCAGCGACCGCCTGACGGCGCGAGGCGCCGCCTTGGCGTGCGCGGCTGGCGATGAAGTCGAGGTCCGCGGTGGCGAACACGTCGCCGGCGCGCACGCCCACTTGCAGCAGCATCTCAAGCGCGGTTTCGGCGGGCGACTTCGCGACGATATTGAAGCGCTGGGCCGCACTGGCGTCGTTCACCGACTGCGGCAGCGACCCGTCCTGCGTGTAGTCCTGATGGAAGCGCGGGGCTTCCATCGTGTCCATCGCATCGCTTGCTGCGCGGATCGGACGACCGCCGGCTGAGGCGTACATCCTGTCCACGCCGACGGCTTGCTCCACCGCGATCGGGGCCTGCTCGACGACGACTTTCGGCGCCATCTGCGCGGCCTGCGCCATTTGCGACGTGCCGGCCATCGCCGAGAGGCGACGCTGGATCGAGGCTGCGTGACGGTCGGCGGCGGCTTGCGCTTCTTCCGAGGCGCGACGGGCTTCGTCGGCAGCGTCCTTCAGCTTGGCGAGCGTGGCGGACGCACTGTCCTCCATCGCCTGCGTTTCGCTGCGGATCATCTGCGCCACCCGGCGAGCGTCGGCGACGGCGCGTTGTGTGGTGTCACGGACGGCGCTTGCGGTCGCGTTGGCGGCTTGCGTGGCGTTCTCCGCCGACTGGCGTGCGGTATCGGTCAGCGTCGTGGCTTGCGACAAAGCTTCCAGCGCTGTGACGATGGTGCAGTCGAGGCGTTGCGAGGCGAGCTGCGTGGCGGTGGCCGCGCCGTCGATCGCTTCGGTGCGCTCCGCCATCAAGGCGGCGGTGGCCGCGAAGTTGGTGAGGTGCGACTGGAAGGTCTCGTCAGCGGCAACGTATTCCTGGCGCACGAGGCGCGAGGCTTCACGCATCAGGCGGATCTGGCGACCGACGTTTTCGCCGAGCACGTCCGACTGCGAGCGCAGTTCCGTGGTGAGGTCTTCAAAGGCGATGCGCTCGTTTTGCAGTGTCTTCGACAACGCGCCTGCGCCATCACGGGCGCTGCTCACCGCTTCGTCGAACACCTGGGCGTTGCGGGCGGCGGCGGCTTCAAGCTCAGCAAAGCGGTCGAGCGCGGATTCAACGACCGTCTGCAGTGCGCCGATTTCGGCGCGGACAGTGCGGCCGAGGGTGCGGGCGCGTTCTTCCACCTCTTCGGTGGGCGCAAGCGCTTCGGTCGCGAGCACGGTGAGGTACGCGGTTTCGCGACGAACCCGGCGCGATTCACGTCCGGCCGCTGCGGCGTAGAGAATGAGGATGGCCGGCGCGAGGGCGATGGCCACGATGCCGACCAGCACGGCGGGGTGCTGATACTGCAGCGCGTCACGGCCGATGAACGCGACCGGCGCGCCAACGGCGACGACGACCCAGGCCAACGCGGACACCACCCCCCAGAAACCGGCGCCGGCGCCCGGGGGCTCCTTCTGCACGGGATCGGACAGGGCTTCGATGTGTGAGTCAGGCATCAGGCTCATGACTTCATCGATGTCGGACTCCGACATTTCTTCCAGAACAGTGTTCGGGTCGGGGTCGTTGAAGTTGGCGGCTTCA
>JANNVF010000256.1:0-2207 GCA_031414315.1 Hyphomonadaceae bacterium
CGTCGCCCTGTTCCTCGCTGAGCGCCGCCATCTCCGGACCCCAGACGTCGTTGTGCCAGTCGAGGTTACCGTCCGGGGCCGTGATGAAGCCGTCGAGCGACATCAGGTTCCACATGATCAGCCGCGCCACTGATTTCTCCATATGTGATTTCATATTGCAACTGGTTGCATAATGCATACAGTTATCCGGCGCGCAACAGAGATTCGACACCCACCTGATGAACGATCCGCACAGGTCCGGCTGCCCCATCAACCTCACGCTGGAGGTGCTGGGTGACGCGTGGAGCCTGATCGTCATCCGTGACGTGATCTTCGGCAACCGCCGCCACTTCCGCGACCTGCTGGTGAACTCGGAGGAGGGCATATCCTCCAACATTCTCGCCGACCGGCTGAAGTCGCTCGTCGGGAACGGCCTGCTCACGAAGGCCGATGACCCCAGCCACAAGCAGAAGACGATCTACAGCCTGACCGAGCAGGGCATCGAGCTGCTGCCGGTTCTGGCGCAGATGTCCTCGTGGGGGCTGAAGCATCTGCCGGTGACGTTCGAACTCGGCGTCCGCGCGCATATCCTGCACGAAGGCGGGCCGAAGCTCATCGCGGCGTTCATGGACGAGCTGCGCGAGACGCATCTGGGCGTGCGCAACCGGCGGCGCGGCCCCACCGTGGCGGCAAGGCTGCAGGCGGCCTATGAAGCGGCGATGGCGAAGCGAAAGCGATCGTAGAGTGTGCTGAAATTCGCCGCGTGGATGTACCGCGCGTCAAAATACACTTGCATGGGGCGCCATGGGCGTTTTGCATTGCGCTGCAACACACCTGAGACGCGCAAGCCCTCTATCCCGGCGGCAATATCGGCTTCACTGCGTCACGCTTTCAGAATCCGAGCGGGGAATTTTCACATGAACAACATCGACTGGAACCGCACCGGCGAGGTGATCATGCAGTGGGCGCCCAACGTGCTCATTGCCATTCTCATCCTCGTCGTCGCGCATTTCGCGGCCAAGGCCGTCAAGTGGGCCATCACCAAAGGCGTCAGCCGCGTCCCCTTCCTCAGTCGTCGCGATCCGGCGCCAGCCGGCGCCGAACGGCCGGCGGTCGACGTGGGCGAGCGCGTGGGCGAAGTGGGCTACTGGGTGGTCTGGCTGCTTGGCCTGATCGCCGCGCTCAACCAGCTCGGCCTCGTGGCCCTCGTACAGCCGCTCAACAACATGCTCGACGGGTTTGTGCGCTACGTGCCGCAGGTTGTGGGCGCCGTGCTCATCTTCGTCATCGGCTTTGCGCTCGCCACGATCGCACGGCGGATGGTGGAAGCCACCGCGCAGGCGGCGGAAATCGATCGACGCCTTGCCGCGGCAGGTCTCATTCACTCGCCACGCGGACCCGGCATCGCCCGCCTGCTGGGCATTCTGGTGTTCACCCTGATCATCATCCCGGTCTCGATCTCGGCGCTCGATACGCTGGATATCAGGGCGATTTCCGATCCCGCGACTTCGATGCTCGGCGAAATCCTGTCGACGATTCCGCGTGTGCTCGGCGCGGCGCTGACGATCTTCATCGCCTACCTCATCGGCCGCTGGATCGCGGTGCTGGTGGAGGAGGGCCTGCGGTCGATCGGGTTTGACGGCATCGTCGGATCGCTTGTCTCCGCCGACGCGATCAAGTCCGGCATGGATGCGATGGATCCGACGCCCGGCGTCGACACCATCAACATGAAGGACTTCCCGCCGTCGCGCCTGATTGGCTCGGCGGTGATGATCGGCATCGTGCTGTTCGCCAGTGTGGAGGCCACGCGGCTGCTGGAGTTCGGCGCCATGTCGGCGATGCTGAGCCAGGTGCTGGCCATGGCCACGCGCATCCTGTTCGGCGCGGCGATCATCGCGCTCGGCGTGCTGCTCGCCAACATCCTGTCGGCGGCGGCGTCGCGCGGCGAGAAGGCGTCGTCCGAGATCATGGGCGTGTTCGTGCGCTGGGGCGTGATCGTGCTCGCGGCGGCTGTCGGCCTGCGCTTCATGGGGTTGGCCAACGAGATCATTGTGCTGGCGTTCGGGCTCATCCTGGGCGCGGTGGCGGTGGCGGTGGCGATCGCTTTCGGTGTCGGTGGCAGGGAGGCCGCCAAACGGATCATGGATCGCTGGACGGCCTAGGCGCCTGACGCGCGAATTTGCGCTGCACGGCAAAAATAGAAGGGCGGCGGAGTGATCCGCCGCCCT
>JANNVF010000257.1:0-1921 GCA_031414315.1 Hyphomonadaceae bacterium
GGTCACGAAGCTGGCAGCTTCACGGTATTCGCTCTTCCCCAAGTCCTCCACCTCCTCGGCGAGCCGTTCCCACTCGACCGCGTTGGACCGGCCGCCGGCCTTCGCCGCCGCACGCAGCGCCGCCGCCTGTTCCTGGGTCCAGACGTAGAAGTCCCGTTCGTAGAGATCGTCGATGGCCATAGGCGCAGCCTATCACAACTCCCGGCGAAACGGCGCCCCACGCCGGCTTGCTGTTCCTGTCCGATCCGCCATGATGGCGCTGGACAGGGGTGTGGCATGTCGGATTCGGGGTTTGGAAGCTGGGTGCGCAACGCCGTCGTGAGCGCGCTGGCGGTTTCGGCGGCGCCGGCGCTGTATCTCGGCGCGCTCGGCCCCTACGGCCAGTTCCGCACCATTCCCAACTGTGATCCGCAGAAGGTCTGCATCGTCGTCGTTGGCCTGGACAACGACGTGGTGTGGATTCCGCTGCTCGGCGGCAACGGCGCAGGCGACTGGGATGATGGTGACACCAGCCGCGCGGTGCTCTGGGTGCGCGGCGCGGCGCGCCAGATCCGGCCGGACGTGCAGGTTCTGAAGTATCCCCGCGCAATCGATATTCCCGAGCCGGGCGCCGCCGACGAAGACAAGCAGAGAGACGCGACGATCCGCAAGATCAGCAAGATCGGCGCGCGCGCCGGCGCTGATCTGGTTTTGATCGGCGCGGTCGACGAGGGTGGCGAACGGTTGCGGCTGGCGCTGATCCGCCCCGCCGAGGCCGCGCTGTTCGATGGCGATCCGCCCGCCTACAACGCCCGCCAGCCCAATGCGCCGGCGGAGTTCAGCAAGGTCGTGGCGATCGCGCTGCGCAATCTGAACGCGCCGATCGCGGCGCCGCCGGCGCCGCTGCCGCGACCGCCGGTCGTTGCGCCGCCAACGCCGCCGCCCGAGTCGCCAGCCCGCATCAGCACGCCCTCGCCGCCAGCGCCGGCGCCGCCGCCCAGACCGGCGCCGCAGCCGCTGACGCCGGTCTATGTGCCGCCGCCACCTGTGGTGCGCGACGTCAGGACCGCCGCAGACATTCCCATGACCCGCGACCTCAAGGCCGACATCCAGCGGATCTATCAACGGCACGCCACCGATCGCGCCGAGCCGGGGCGCGTGATGATCACCTGCAGCGTCGCCTCTACAGGTCAGCTCTACCAGTGCGGGTTCGGGGCCGTGCCGCAGGGCGCCGAGCGGTTCGCGCGCGCGCTCGTGCGGCACGCCGAGGAAGAGCTGCGCGGCGACCCTGCACGCGTGAACGGCGTGCCCGTCGAAGGTGGCCGCGCCACGATCGTGGTGCGCGCGGAGACCGGGGAATAGTTACCCCGGCTTCTCGCCGGCGCCCTGCTCGTTCACGCCCAATGCATCCGCCAGCCGTGCCTTCGCGCTGCCGGGCCTGAGCGGCTTCTGCTGGCTCTCGTGCGGGCTCCAGCCGGTCGCGGTGAGAATGTCGAACGTCGCGGCGACGCGCTCGCCGTCACCGAACCGTTCCGCATAGAGCTGCATCGCGCGGAACAGGATCGCGCGGGTCAGCGGCGGGCTGCGTTCCGCGAGCGCGCTGGTTTCGCCCATCGCGCGCAGATCGCGCAACAGGTGCAGCGGATCGCGGTAGCGCACGGTGGTGGTGTCGCGGTCGGCGACCGGCAATGCAAACCTCGCGCGTTGCAGCAGCCCCGCCATGTCGAGCGCATCGGCGAACGGCGAGACGCGCGGGCCCGCGCCGCCGCGCAGTTCGGATTCCGCAGCGGTCAGCACCTCGCGCAGTTCGTGCAGCGTGCGTCCACCGAGCAGCGATCCGAGAAACAGCCCGTCCGGCTTCAGCGCGCGGCGGATCTGCACCAGCGCGCCGGGCAGGTCGTTGACCCAGTGCAGCGCGAGAATCGAGACGATGAGTTCGAAC
>JANNVF010000258.1:0-5488 GCA_031414315.1 Hyphomonadaceae bacterium
GCGGTGTGGTGGCGAAGCAGTAGCTGTCAGGTGGCGTAGAGCCGCACGATCGCGCGCGCTGCGGCGGCGACTTCCGTGCGCAGCGCGGGCGGCTCCAGCACTTCGACGTCAGCGCCGAGGCTGAGAATCTGGCCCGTCGCATGCGCGGCGGATTCGATCGGGATCTCGATGCGGAACCAGCCCGTCGGCTTTGTCGGCCTTCGGCTGGCGTTGGCAGATGCCATGGCCGCAGGACTGAGCGCGGCAAGCGCCTTCAACGCCTGCTCCGTCACCTTCAGCACTGCGCGTTCACGCAGGAGCCCCGCCTCGAATTCCCGCGCTCGCGCGGCCCAGTGTCGCGCGAGATCAAACTTGGCGGGACGCGCGAACGTCCTGTCAGTGACATCGAGGCTGCGGATGTTGGACACCCGGTACGTGCGCACGCCGCGCTCCACTGCGGCGACCAGATACCAGACCCCCGCTTTCAGCACGAGGCCGAGCGGACGCAGCTCACGGATCACCACGTCCTTCCAGCTTTCGTAGACGACGCTGACGATCCGGTCGCGCCAGACCGCGTCCGCGAGCAAGGGGAGCGCGTCGATCGCTTCCGACTGGCGATACCAATCCACTGGATCGAGATAAAACCGCGCCGATATCTTCGCCGCGCGCGCACCAGCGTCGGCAGGCAGTGCGGCCATCAGCTTGAGTTCAGCCGCCGCCAGATTGGCGCCGAGACCCAGATCGCCCGCGACCGGCCCGAGCCCCGCCAGCAGCAGCGTCTCCGCCTCGCCCGGCGTCATGCCAGTGACGTTCGTCCGGTAGCCATCCATCAACTGGAAGCCACCGGCGCGCCCGCGTTCGGCGAACACCGGCACGCCGGCGGCGCTCAGCTGGTCGATGTCGCGATAGATCGTGCGCACCGAGACTTCGAACTCGTCGGCGAGTGCATCGGCGCTCATCCGGCCCCGCATCTGGAGCAGCATCAGGATGCGAAGAAGACGGCTCGCGCGCATGTGCGGACCGTAGCAGAAAATACCTGACGATAGATGTCATATATGACCAGCGATTTCTCCGTGCATCGGCCGACGTTCGGCCCTGCCCAGGAGTACCTCACGTCCACTGGATCATGGGGTTCGCGCGGGCGCGGAGTCGGTGCGCGTCACGCGGCTGCATTGCGCCGGGCGACGTGCGGAACGATGCCGACGGCGGAGCGTTTTCGACTCTCTGCAGCAACAAAGGAGTCTCCTGTGAGCAAGGAAGGTGTCGAAGGCGCGACGCAAAAAGGCGTGGGCGCCGCCAAGGAAGCGGCCGGCAAACTGACCGGCAACGAAAAGCTTCAAGCCGAGGGTCTGGCCGACAAGGCCGCAGGCACGGCGAAAGAGACTTTTGGCAAGGCCAAGGACGCCGTCCACAAGGCCACCGACTGACCCATTCAGTCTGAAGGGAAGCCCCGCGTGTTGCGAGACGCGGGGCTTCTCCGCGTTTGTGACAGCTGCGCCGAGGAGAAAAGCGGAGAGCAGGACCGTCTCCGCCCGGGGAGTTCCGGTGCGCCGCGAACTGCTTTAGCGGTGTCGCCATGATCGTCGTCTATCAGCGTGACCCCTCCGGGGCTGTTCGGCCGGCCGCCGATTGCGAGATCGCGCTCAAACAGGAGGGGCTGGTCTGGATCGACCTCGACAACCCCTCCGAGGCCGAGGAGCAGCGCGTCGAGGCGGCGCTGGGGGTGGACGTGCTAACCCCTGCGGAGCGGTCGGCGTTCGAGGATTCCGCGCGGTTCTATCAGGAGAACGGAGCGCTTTACCTCACCACCACCCTGCTCGGCCGACGCGACGACGGACCTTTCCGCAGCGACGCCGTGACGTTCATCCTCACCAGAACCGGCACGCTCGTGACGGTGCGAAGGATTTCGCCGCGCGCGTTCGAGATCGGATCCGGTCGTGCGTCGGCCCGCATCGAGAACGCCGCCGACGGGGCCGATGTGCTGATGGCGCTGCTGGAGGGCTGCGTTGAGCGGATCGCCGATCTGCTGCAGGAAAGCATCGGCGGCGCGCACAAACTCTCGATGGAGATTTTCGCTGACGCCGCCGACGCGGCGCCGGATCTGCGCCAGTCCCTGCGCGCGCTGGGACGGCTCGGCACGCTCACCGCGCTCAGCAACGACAGCCTCTCCAGCCTGCACCGCGGGGCGACGTACGCGTCGCATGTGGAGCGCGAGGCGTTTGGCCTGGAGCGTCAACGCCTCAGCGCCTTGCGTCACGACATCGAACAGCTGGAGCGCGCCATGGAGGCATTTCAGGAACACCTGACCTTCCTGCAAGCGGGCGTTCTCGGCCTCGTTGGCGCGAGCCAGAGCAACACGCTCAAGGCGCTGTCGATGGCCACCATCGCGTTCGTGCCGCCGACGCTGATCGCGTCGATCTTCGGCATGAACTTCAGGGCGATGACCTGGTTCGACGCGCCGTGGGGGCCGCGCGCCGGATTCGCGCTGATGGCGCTGGCGCCGGCAGCGCTCTTTGCGATCGCCAAATGGCGTAAATGGTTCTGACGGAACATGCGCCGACAAAGGGGCGTTCAGATGTGTAGGAGTTCCCAAAATGAAGAAGCTTTTAATTGTCGCCCTGCTGCCGCTCGCGCTCTCCGCATGCGGCACCACCACTAGCCAGCGGGCGCTTGGCGGCGCCGCGATCGGCGCGGGCGCAGGCGCGATCGCCGGACCCATCGGCATTGGAACCGGCGCCGTGGTGGGTGGCGTGGTCGGCGTCGTGACACCCCCGGAAAAGGTTAACCTCGGCAAGCCGGTCTGGGATCGCAAGTAGGCCATTGTCGTTTGCCGGGCGCGCGATGTTGACGCGCCCGGTCGCGGCGTTGCATGTGCGGCGCCGATGGCCTCTCTCGAATTTACCCGACGCTATGCGATGGCGCACCGGTTCCTGTCCGACGTGTCGCCCAAGTGCATGACCCCGCACGGGCACAACGAAACCGTGACCGTGCGGCTGGCTGGCGCTGGGTCGTTTCGCTTCGGCGGCGCGAACATGGAAGCGCCGTTCGAGGCAGCGAAGGGACGCTGGAAAACCTGGATCGACATGCACGTCGATCACGCCTTCCAGCTCAACGCCGCCGATCCGCTGATCGGCTATTTTCGCGACCACGAGCCGGCGCGCCTGACGCGCCTGATGACGTTTCCGGGTGATCCGACCACCGAGGCGCTGGCGGCCGCGTTCTGGCTCAAGCTGCAGGCGTTCCTTTCCGCCGATGATCTGCCCTTTACGGTCACCGAACTGCGCGTGGAGGAAACGCCAACAAACGCAGTGATCCTCACCCGCGACACCTTCGACGCCGAAGCCTGCGGCCTGCCAGCGGCCGCTTGGCCGCGCCGCGCCGACTGGAGCATAAACGACTTCTGATCAGGTCATGCGATACCGCACCGGCATCGACTTCAGCCCTGACACGAAATTGGAGCGCGAATTGCGCGCCGGCCCGGCGAGGTTGATCTCCTGCAGTCGCGGCAGCAACTCCGCAAACAACGCCCGGATCTCCATGCGCGCCAGGTGCATGCCCAGACACACATGCGCGCCGTAGCCGAACGCCACCTGCCGCTTCACGTCGCGATCAACGCGGAACGCGAACGGATCGTCAAACACCTCCTCGTCGCGGTTGCCGCTGGGATAGTGCAGGCATACCGCCTCGCCTTCCTTGATCGTCTTGTCGCGCAACGTGTAGTCTTCCATCGCCGTGCGCATGAAGTGCTTCACGGGCGTGGCCCACCGGATCATCTCCTCCACCGCGTTGGGCAACAGCGAAAGATCGCCCTTCAGCCTGGCCATCTGCTCCGGATTTTTCATCAGTTGCAGCAAGCCTGCCGACGCCACGCTCGACGTGGTGTCATGTCCGGCCGTGGCGATGATCACGTAGTAGCTCATCGCCTCGCGCTCGCCGATCGGCTCGCCGTCGATCATGCCGTTGGCGATGATGCTGGCGACGTCATCCTGCGGATTGGCGCGGCGCGCGGCGGTGAGCGCGCCGAAATACTGAAACAGCACCTGCGCGGTCTGGAAGAGATCAACGCCGCCGCGATCGGAACCGCCGCCGCTGGCGAACGCCGTATCCGTCTCGGTGGCGCGTTCGGACTCGCTCACGACATCGGCGTCGCCCGGCCCGAAGATTTCCTGCGTCAGCTTCAACATGAACGGCTCGTCCTCTTTCGGGACGCCGAGAATTTCCATGATCACGCGCAGCGGATACCAGACCGCGACTTCCTTCACGAAGTCGCACTCGCCGCCGAGTTCGGCCATGCGGTCGACGTGCGCCTTGGCGATTTCGGAAACGCGCGCTTCGAGCTTGCGCAGGTTCGGCGGCATGAACCAGGCCTGCGTGAGCTGGCGCAGCTTCATGTGCACGGGATCGTCGAGATCGACGAGCGTGCGGAAGAGGTGGGTGTCGCCCGTGACGGACTTCACCCACTCCTCGCCTTCGATGGGCGACAGATAGGTGCGCAGCCGGTTCACGAAGATGTCGCTGCGCTTCTCGATCTCCATGATGTCGGCGTGCTTGGTGATCGACCAGAACGGCCGGAAGCCAGCCGGCTGCATCAGGCGCACCGGATCGTCGCGACGCAGGATCGTGAACAGCGCGTGGATCTCGTCCTCGTTGGCGAAGAGATCGGGATTGACGATCGCATCGTCGATCCGCTCGCGGGAATAGCCGGGAAATTTGGTGCTCGCGCCGTCGGCCATGGTTCGCTCCCGTTGTTGTGTTTGCGCCATGATAGCGCAAACCAGTGCGCAGGTCAGCGGCGCCCCGGCGTCAACGCGAGGCGATCAGTGGAAAACCCACGGCGCGAGGATGGCGAGGCCAAGCACCAGTTCGAACGCCACCGACGCCTGATTGTATTTCGTACCCGTCCCGTCGAACAGGATCGATGCGACTCGACCGAAGGCGGTCCCGATCCACAGGCCGCCGCACGCGGCGGCGGCGCCCAGTGCCGTCCACAGAGTCGGAACGCCGCCGAGCATCTCGATTTCCAGAGCAACCGCCACCATCAGGACGAGCGTCACGGCGTGCGACGCCAGAAACAGCCCGCCGTAGGTGCCGCGAAACTCGGCGAAACCGCCGGGCATTTCAGGGACATCCCGAAGCCGCACGAGCCCCGACGCCCAGCGCGGGTTGATGAAGCCATACGCCCCCATCCCGGCGCCGGCCGCCAGCCCTGCGGCGCTCACCCAGAATGGCCAGAACGCCATGCTCAGCTTTTCACCGGCCCGATGGTCAGCAGCACGAGCTTGCCATCGACCGGGCAGCCGACTGTGCCCGATGCGCCGGTGAGGACAGCCGCCAGCGCGGCGTACGTCCAGCAGCGCGCCTTGTGGACGCGCATCGTCGGCAACAACAATTCCTCGATCTTGCGTTTCTCGCCGTACTTTTTCAGCTCGAGGCCGTGCTTGACCATGTTCTTGTCGAACGAGGGATCATCCCAGCCCCAGCGCCAGAGCGACACACCCTGCGCCTGGCC
>JANNVF010000259.1:0-6979 GCA_031414315.1 Hyphomonadaceae bacterium
ACCGAGGCGGCGGCGATGCGCCTCCACCAGTTTCTCGTCGGCCTCGCGCGTGCGCCAGAGCCGGCCGGACAGGGAACGCTCCACGCCGAGGAATGGCCGGGCGGCTTTGGGCGCAGGCCCCTTCTTGGCGGTCGCGGCGGCGGTCATCGGGCTAACGAACTCATGACGAACCTCAACAGGGATTCTCCGGCCACGCGAAGGTCATGGGCGCCAAGCCTTCCATTGCGGCGCCGAAGCCGCACCTCGATGTCCGATCGGCGCCCCTGCCCTGCGGGAGCTTTGCGTGGGCTGCTGATTTTGTTAACCACTCCGGATGGCCGACGTTTTCATCACCTACGCCCCCGCCGACGCCGAACTGGCGTTCCGTATTCAGAAGAGCCTGGAACGCGCAGGCATCTCCGCTTCCCGCGGCCCGGTGCAGCATACCCCGGCCTGGCCGGCGCGGCTGCTCGATGAGCTGGATGAGTGCACCGCCGTAATCGCGCTCTGGTCACGCGCCGCGCTCGCGGTCGACTGGGTGCTGGCCGAAGCCTCCATCGGCGCCCATTTCGGTCAGACCATTTCGGTCCGTTCCGACCCCTCGCTGGACCGGGCGCTGATCCCGGCGATCTTCCGGGAGGCGCCGGGCGCGGAAATTGCCGACATCTTCGAGGGCGACGTAGCGCCCGGCGGCTGGGGCCAGAACGCCGCCGAAATGCTCGACCGCAAGCTCGCCCCGGTGTTCGGACGCATCCGGGCGCTGAAAGCGCGCGGGCCAGTGGCGGCCCCGGTGGTCGCGGCCGGCGCCGTCATTCCTGCCGAAGAAGCCCAACGCCGGGTTTCGGGCGGCTTTACCTGGGTGCGCCACGCCGGAGATCGGCCGGGCCGCTCCATGCCGGCGCTCGCAGCCACCCGCCGCGAAGCTGCGTTCCGCTCCGCCTACAACGCGCTCGCCGCGATGGACTACCCGAGCGACATCCGGGCGGGTTTGGTGGACTTCAGCGACCCCACGACCACGCGACGCGGCCTGGCGCGGATCTATGCGGAGGCGCTGTCGCGCAACGACAAGGAATTCTGGAGCCTGGTCGGCCGGCTGGCCGCGCCGCTGTGCGCCTCGCTTTGCCTGGCCGGCCTGCAACGCGGTGGCGAAGGCGCCGCCGTGATCGGTGACCTGACCGACCCGCGCGACAGCCGCGAGATGCACGACGAGCGGTTTGGTCGCGCGCGCGTCCGCACCGGCGGCGGCGTTGTCCTGTGGCCGATCCTGGCGGTGGCTGTGGGTCTGGTGGCGCTGGTCGCTGCGCCGCAGCTCCAGCGGTTCGCGCCAAACTTCGATGTGGCGGCGTTCCAGATGCCGAAACTCCCCAAGGCCGCGCCGCGCGTATCGGCGCCGCAGGAAATCGCGCCCCCGCCGTGGGCCAACGGCGCCGCCACCGTGCGCGCCGCGCCGCTGAGCACCATCGCGCCGGCGACTACCCCGATACCGGTCTCGCAGCCTGCGCCAGCCGATCCGTTTTTCGCGCAGGCGATGACCACGATGAAGCTCCGTTACTGCCGCCTGCAGCCGGCGCCCAACGAGATCGTGGTGGAGGTGATGGAGGGCGAGCGGTTGTTCGACGTCGCCGGTCGCGTGTTCATGGACACGCCGGACGGCATCGCCCAGATCGCGGCGCGCAACGTGGGATGCCTTGGTCCGCGCACGCTGACGCTGGAAGACGGGCGCCAGATCGCCGGCAGCGATCTTCTGTTCCAGGGCGATCGGCTGGTGATCCCGGCGCAGAAGACCGACAGCGCCGGCAACGTCATTACCAACACGGCGCTCTGACGGCGCTTCAGCTCGCCTCGGCCGCCAGCCACTCAATGCCGTCGGCAGCAATGAGGTAGCGCGCGAGGCGGTCCTCGCGTGCGCCTATGGCTTCGAAGAAGCGCCGCGCCACGGCGTTGTCGACGCCCGTGGTGATGGCGACTTCCTTGACGCCGGTTTCCTTCGCGCGCACGGCCACCTCGGCGATGAGCACGCGGGCAAGCCCGTCGCGGCGGCAATCCGGCGTCACGAACAGGTGCAGCAAGATCATGGTCGGCATGGCGCGTACAAGATCATAGCCGCGTTGGACGATAGCCTGGCCGCAGACCCTGTTGCGCGCGTCGTCCACGAGCCAGATTTCGATCTTCGGATGAGCGCCGACCGCGTCGCGCCGGTACATGTCTGTGGTGAAGTTGTTCGGCGCGCCTTCCTCGGCGGCCGCCTGCGCCACGAAACGGCACACCGTTTCGGCGTCGCTGGCGTTGGCGCGGCGGGTGCGAAAGCTGGTCACACCGCCATAGAACGATGGTCGCGCCGCACCTGTAAAGTGCTTACGCGCCCGCAGGCGGCTTAAGGGAAATAGTCCTCGTCATGGGGGCCCGGAATGACGCCGCCGCCGCGCCGCTCCCAATTATTAGGCAACCCGCGGCGCGTCATCGCCGCGCCGATCCATGTCAGCAGGAAGATCAGGCCCACCGCAACCGCGACGCCGACCCAGAACATGACGCTCTCCTCGGCCGGAATATCCGGCCCTCAAGAGATGGGCATGGCGCCCCGGTCACGCAACGCCCTTCGCCTCGCAGGCTGCCCGGGCCACTGCGCGGAGCGGCGATCCCTTCAGCCCGAACACGGGGCGCAGAAGCGCAACCCGGCGCACGATCTCGGCCGCGTCATCGGCGGCAGTCGCCGCTACCGCGCGGCCCTGGACGCAAAGGCCCCTGCCGCGCCAGTGCCCTGACTCCCTTCTGCGGCTGCCGCGTCTATAGTGGCCCCCGTGCCTCCCTCTCCAAGTTCCCCGCGCGCCTGGCAGCGCATGCTGTCGGGCCGCAAGCTCGACCTGCTCGACCCCTCGCCGTTCGACATCGAGATCGACGACATCGCCCACGGCCTCGCCCGCGTGGCGCGCTGGAACGGCCAGACGACGGGCGAACATCCGTTTTCCGTCGCGCAGCATTCGCTCGTCGTGCTCGACATTCTCGCTGTGCTGTCGCCCGGCCAGAAGACGTCCGCAAAGCTTATGGCGCTGCTGCACGATGCACCCGAGTACGTCATCGGCGACATGATCAGCCCGTTCAAGTCGGCGCTGGGCCTCGACTACCGTGCATTCGAGGATCGGCTGGCCAGCGCCATCCACATGCGCTTCGCGCTGCCACCGCAGATGCCGGCATCACTGAAGACCCTGATCAAGAAGGCTGACCTGATGTCGGCGTGGCTTGAAGCGGTGCAACTCGCCGGGTTCGACGTGGTGGAGGCGAACCGCTTCTTCAGGAAACCGCCCGACGCCGCGCTGGTCACGCTCAAGCCGCTGCCCGCCGCCGAAGCGCAAGCCGCCTTCCTCGCCGCGTTCCAGTCACTTGTCGATCAGGAGTAGAGATGGCCATCGTTGTCTGCCCACTGTCGCAGGTGCCCGCCCAGTTGAAAGCGCGCAAGCCCTCGCACCTCGTCAGCCTGCTCGATCCGCATTCGAGCTTCCCGCGCGCGCCGGAGTCGCTGTCGCACCTGAAGGTCAGCGTGCACGACATCACCGAGGAAAGCGCCGGCTGGACCGCGCCGGCGCGCGAGCACATGGCCGACATCCTCGCGTTCATCGAAACGTGGGAGCGCAACGCGCCGATCTTGATCCATTGCTACGCCGGCATTTCGCGCTCCACGGCGACCGCGTTCATCACCGCGTGCGTGCACAATCCGTCTGTCGATGAGGAAGAGATCGCGACAGCGTTACGCGCGGCGTCTCACATCGCATGGCCGAACCGGCGGCTGGTGGCCCTTGCCGATGCCGAGTTGGGGCGCGGCGGCCGCATGACTGCGGCGATCGAAGCAATCGGCCAGGGCAAGAGCTGGGAAGAGGCCGGCGAGAACACCCCGTTCGAGATAGCGAGCATGTTCGAGGTCGTGAAAAAAACCAAAGGCGCGCCATGACGCAGGTCGTGCTTGGTCTCTCGGCGGTCGTCGTCGCGGTGACGGAGGATGCGCCGCTCGTCCTCGTCACGCGCGCGCGCGCGGACGCGCTGAGCGGCCTGCCGTTCGGTTTGTTCGATCCCGCCGGCGACCGCACGCTGGAACTGACGCTGCGCAAATGGGTTGCGGCGCAGACCGGGTTCGAGATCGGCTACGTCGAGCAGCTCTACACCTTCGGTGATCGCGGCCGCGAAGCGCCGCTCGCCATCGACGCCGAACGCGTCCTGTCGATCGGCTATCTTGCACTCGCGCCGGAGAAGGCTGCGCTCGACGAACAGGGCGCTGACTGGCGCGACTGGTATCGCTATTTTCCGTGGGAAGACTGGCGGGCGGGGCGGCCCGAGGTGATCGACACAGTGATCGCGCCGGAGTTGCGCGCGTGGGCAGGCAGCCACGCAGATCGCCGCGATCGCGCCCGTCTCGCGTTCGCGCTGGACGGCGCGCAGTGGAACGAGGAGCGCACGCTTGAGCGCTACGAGTTGCTGTACGAGGCGGCCCTCGCACCGGAAGCCGCCCGTGACAGTGCGCGTTTCGAGGGACGCCCTTCAGAAGAGCTGGCGCCATCGGCGTCGCCCGGTCTCGGCGAGCCCATGCGCTCCGATCACCGCCGCATTCTGGCGACCGCCATGTCGCGGTTGCGCGGTAAACTGAAGTACCGGCCAGTCGTGTTCGAGCTGATGCCGGCGCGGTTCACACTGCTGCATCTGCAGCGCGTCGTCGAAGCCATCGCCGGCATCGAACTGCACAAGCAGAACTTCCGGCGCCTGCTGGAACGCGGAGAACTCGTGGAAGGCACCGGTGAGATGGAGGTGCGCACGGGCGGGCGCCCAGCCGAGCTCTTCCGCTTCCGCCGCGAGATCCTGCGCGAGCGCTCGGTCGGCGGTTTCCACGTGCCTTCGCCGAAAAGCGCGGGCGCGGACTAGGTCAGAGGAGCGCCGGACTCCAGTCGCGCGATCTCCCATGCGAGATTGGCCCGCGCCGCAGCGCCGCACTCGGACTCATAGGGATCGGTGCGGAACATCCGGTCCTGCAGGAGCACGGCCTTCAGGAACGCCGCGCGGCCGGCGCGGAATGCTGGCTCCGGCACGGCGGCGTACTCAGCGCGGATGTTGCGCGCGTACGTTTCGTAACTGGGTCGGTCGCCGCCGAGGATGGCGAAGTCCATGTCGAGAAAAAGCGCCTCGTCCGCCGTCGCGCCGCCGGCGTGATGGGACTTCGTTTTTGCGATGAGCGTCGCTACTGCGTCCGCGCGCGACGCGTCTAAGCCGCACCGCACAAGATCGCGCCGCGCCCAATCGGCGCTGAGGTCCTCGTTGTCCTTGGTCAGCGGATCGTAGATCGCGTCATGGAACCACGCGGCCAAACGCAGCATGTCTGCATCCGTCAGCAAGGCCGCGCGGCGGTCGATCTCGTTGAGCAGGAAGTCAATATGAGCCAGGCCATGATAGCGGCGCTGCGGCGCGGCATAGGCGCTGACCAGTGACGCGCCGAGGTCCTCGGCATCCCGCAGCCCGGTTGATGCGGCCAGCGTACGCCAGCGCTCCATCAACCTGGTTTCACGGGTGGAGCTCACCCCGGCCGGAAGGAGACGATCTTGCCGGGGTTGCGCGGCGGCTCGCCCTTAGGCAGCGCGTCCACGTGCTCCATGCCGGACGTCACTTCGCCCCACACCGTGTACTGCTTGTCGAGGAAGCTCGCGTCGTCGAGGCAGATAAAGAACTGGCTGTCGCCGGAGTTCGGGTCCGACGAGCGCGCCATCGAGCAGACGCCGCGCGCATGGCGCGCGTTGCTGAACTCGGCCTTGATGTTCTTGCCCGAGCCGCCTGTGCCGGTGCCCTTCGGGCAGCCGCCTTGCGCCATGAACCCGTCGATCACGCGGTGGAACGTGAGGCCGTCGTAGTAGCCTTCGGCGGCAAGCTCCGAAATCCGCGCCACATGGAGCGGCGCAAGATCGGGCCGCAGCTTGATGGTGACCGGGCCGCCCGCGAGCGTCAGGATCAAGGTATCAGAGGTATGTTGCGCCACCACGGACGGTCCCTTTCATTGATGCCGCCGACGCCGGTGATGCGGGCGGGGATTTGAACGTCACAGATCGAGAAGTCGGCCCCGCGTTCGCGGCGGGTGTCATCGACGAGCTTGCGGAAATCGGGCGAGTCCGTGCGCAGCACGTAGAGCGGCACACGCTCGTTCTCCGGCATGTCGGCCACCACGCGCACGCCGAGCATGCGGTCGGGGGTCGGCGCGGGCGCGCCGTCGGCGAACTTCAGCACCGCATCAAGCCCCCACACGATGCGGCCCCACGCGGTGTAGCTCTTGTCGAGCGAGGGATAGGGCGCGCGCATCAGGAAGAACTGGCTGTTGGCGCTGTTGACCTGATCGACGCCGTTGACGATGCCGGACCGCGCCATCGACGCCACGCCCGGGCAATGCAGCGCCCACGCGCGCACCTTGCCGTCGCTGGTCAGCGCCATCTGTGCGTCCGGATACGTCTCCACCGCGAGCGTCTTGTAGAAGCCCTGCACCGTGCCGCCCTGCTGGGATGCCGACACGAACGGCATGTCGCCGCCGCGCTTGAACTGGAACTCCTGGTTGAGATCGGGCTTCGCGGACGCGCCGGTGCTGTCACCGGACGGATCGCCTGTCTGCGCCATGAACTTGTCGAGCACGCGATGGAAGATGAGCCCGTCGTAGAAATGCTCGCGCGTGAGTTCCTTGATGCGCTGCACGTGGCGCGGCGCGACCTCGGGGAACATCTCCACGATGATCGGGCCCTGCGAGGAGTTGATGTAGAGCGTATTCTCCGGATCGAGCTGGCGCCACTTCACCGGATCGGGGGCGCGCTGCGCGAGAGCCGGCGCCGCAACCGCCGCAGTCGACAGCACCACCGCCGCCGCCAGAAGGATCGTTCTCAGGTTCATCATCCCAGTCCGTTTTTCTGTTGGGCCGATCAGGTCAGGCCGTACTTCGCTTTGAGCCGCCGCTCCACTTCCGTCGGCACGAATTGCGAGACATCGCCCT
>JANNVF010000260.1:0-2421 GCA_031414315.1 Hyphomonadaceae bacterium
GCGGCGCGCCGCGCGGCGAAAGCGTGCGTGTCACGCTCGCTGCGGTGGACGAAGGCATCCTGCAACTGACCAAGTTCCAGTCGCCCGATCCGAAGGCGCATTATTTCGGCCGCCGTGCGCTCGGCGTCGGCATCCGTGACGATTACGGTCGCCTGCTCAATCCGAACCTCGGTGCGGCGGCGACGCCCCGCCAGGGCGGTGACAGCCTCGGCGGCGAAGGCCTGACCGTGGTGCCGACGAAGACCGTCGCGCTCTGGTCCGGTCTGGTGAAACTCGATGGCCGCGGTCGCGCCAACATTCCGCTCGACGTGCCGGACTTCAACGGCGAACTGCGCCTGATGGCCGTGGCGTGGAGCGAAACCGCGCTCGGCTCCGACGACACGCCGGTGACGGTGCGCGATCCCGTGGTCGCCGATCTCACGCTGCCGCGTTTCCTCGCGCCCGGCGACGAGGCGTTCGCCACGCTGCGCGTGGACAACATCGAAGGCGCGGCGGGCACGTACCAGGTTTCGCTCGCCGGCTCGGGCGCAACCCGTGCGCAAGCCGCGCCGCAGCGTCTCGCGCTGCAGAAGGGCGGCAACCAGACGATCCGCATTCCGGTCACCGCGCCCGTTGCCGGGATCGGCAAGCTGACGCTCAACGTCACCGGCCCGAACCTCACGCTCGCGCACGCCTACGATATCGAAGCGCGCGCGCCGTTCCTGCCGATGACCACCGTGCAGATGGAGTCGCAGGCGCGCGGCGCCACGTACTCGCTGACGGCGGCCGCGCTCTCCGCGTTTCAGCCACAGCAGGCCAAGGCGATCGTCAGCTATTCGAACCTCGCCGGGCTCGACCCCGCGCCGTTGCTCGATAGTCTCGAGCGCTATCCGTACGGCTGCACCGAGCAGCTGGTGAGCGTGGCGATGCCGCTGCTCTACGCCAACGTGCTCGCGCCGCAGGCCGGGCGCACCCGCGACGTGCGGCTCAATCCGCGCCTCAACGACGTGGTGACCAAACTGCTCGACCGGCAGACGCCGGACGGCGCGTTCGGTCTCTGGCGCGCCGGCGATGGCGCGGCGAATCCGTGGCTCGGGGCCTACGCGGCGGATTTCCTGCTGCGGGCGCAAGCTGCGGGCCTCGTGGTGCCGGCGGCGCCCATGGAAGATGTCTACAAGGGTCTGCGCGCGATCGCGCGGCTCGATGACTTCTCCAGCGTCGCCTACGACTTCGAAGTGTATCGCTGGGTCGGCAATCCGGACTCCAAGGCGTTGCTGCGCTCGCGCGCCAGCGCCTACGCGCTCCACGTGCTGGCGAAAGCCGGCAAGGCCGATGTCGGCCAGGTGCGCTACTTCCACGACGCGCGCCTCAGCGCCGAACCGAGTCCGCTCGCGCGCGCCCAGATCGGCGCGGCGCTCGCGCACCTCGGCGATCGCGCCCGCGCGCGCAGCGCCTTCCGCGCGGCGGAGCAGGCGCTCGGCTACCGCAACCCCGGCGACTACTACCAGTCACCGGTGCGCGACACCGCCGGCGTGCTCGCCCTCGTCGCGGAAGCGGCCAAGGACGACGCCTCGCTGAACGCCATCATCCAGCGTCTGACGCGCCGCCTCGGCAACGATCAGCCGCGCGCCGATCAGCTGATGACGCAGGAGCAGGCGCAGCTGCTGATGGCGGCGAACGCGCTGATGCGCACGGCCGGCCCGGTGCTCGTATCGGTGAACGGCCAGCCAGCCGGACCCATGAGTGCGTTCGAAGCCGTCGTGTCGCAACTCCAGCGCGCGATCACGTTCCGCAATGACGGCACGGGCGCAGTATGGCGTTCGCTCACGGTTTCCGGCGCCCCGCTCACCGCGCCGCCCGCCTCGTCGAACGGATTGTCGATCGGCAAGCGCGTGTTCCGTCTCGATGGCGGCCTCGCAGATCTCGATGCGGTGCGCCAGGGCGAGCGCGTGATCGTCGCCTTGTCGGGAACGCCAGAAGGCCAGCGGCTCTATCCCGCGGCGATCATCGATCTCCTGCCCGCGGGCCTCGAGATCGAGTCGATCCTCGGCCCGTCCGACGGGCAGGGCGTGCCGCAATACGATGGCCGCGTCGTCAACGGTCCGTTCGCGTGGATCGGCCGCATCTCCGACACGCGCATCACCGAAAAACGCGACGACCGCTTTGTTGCGGCGCTCGACGTGCAGGGCGGCGGCTACACCGTGGCCTATGTCGCGCGCGCGGTGACGCCGGGCTCGTACACGCTGCCGGGTGCGATGATCGAGGACATGTACAAGCCGGGCGTCGGCGGACGCAGCGCAACCGGGCGCATCCGCGTGGCGGCGCGGTGACGAAAGAGCGACGCCCGACGAACCCCCCCTCCTCCACGCAGTGGGGGAGGGGCCGGGGGGGGGGGGCCGGCCGTTAGGCCGGGTGCGGGGGAGTGCAAACGAGGCCCGGCGA
>JANNVF010000261.1:0-5140 GCA_031414315.1 Hyphomonadaceae bacterium
GCCCGCCCCTCACCGCCTGAATTTGCACGACCGTCGCCGGGCATTGCCCCACCGTCTTCAGATTCATGTCCGGGCCACAGACGCGTCCGGATCAAAGGTCCCCATGTCAAATCAGAATTCCCGCCCCGCGCGCGCTGGCAAGCCGCGCCTGTTCGCCAACATCAGCCTGCTCGCCCTCTCGCTGTCGCCTTCGGCGTTCGCCCAGGCGGCGCCCGCATGGGAGAGCGTGGGGTTTGCCGGGCGCGACGAGATCGTCGTCACCGCGCCGCTTCCGCTCCAGGAACAGCGTCCGACCACCGTGGAGTCACGGAGCGGCGAGGACATTCACGACGCCGTCAGCGTGACCAACGCCGAAGACGCGCTGCGCTATTTTCCCAACATCTTCGTGCGCAAGCGTCACATCGGCGATACCCAAGCGCCAATCACGACGCGCACGTCCGGTGTGGGGGCCAGCGCCCGCAGCCTGATCTATGCCGATGGCGTGCTACTGTCGGCGCTGATCGGAAACAACAACACCAATGCGTCCCCCAAGTGGGGGATGGTCTCCCCCGACGAAATTGCGCGGATTGACGTTCTCTACGGCCCGTTTTCCGCAGCCTATGCGGGCAACTCGATCGGCGCGGTGGTCGAAATCGAAACCCGGATGCCCGACGCCCGCGAGGGGTCTCTGAGCGTTTCGGGCAGCACGCAGCACTTCAACCAGTACGCCACCGAGGATAATTTCGGCGCCCATCAGCTGAGCGCCAACTTTGGTGACCGGATAGGGCGCTTCTCCTTCTGGCTCGGCGCGACGCGGACGGAGAGCGACAGCCATCCGCTCACCTACGTCACGGCGGCGCGGCCGGCCTCTCCGAGCGGCGCCGGGACCGTGTTGACGGGCGCATTCGCCGACCTGAACCGCACCGGCGCACCGATCGTCGTGCTGGGCGCGGGGGGGTTGAGCATCAGGAGCAGGACAATCTCAAGCCGAAACTTGCGTGGCAGATCGATCCGTCAACGCAGATCACCTACGCCATCGGACGCTTCGCCAACGACACCAGGTCCAACGTCCAGAGTTACCTGCGCAACGGCGCCGGGCAGGTATTGTTCTCCGGAGGTCCGTTCAACATCGATGGCTCTTCTTATGCCAGCATCGCCGCAAGCGCGTTCTCCAACAACGTCTACCGGTTCAATGAAGAGCAGTGGATGCACAGTGCCGTGCTGACTCACACCGGTCGCGTGCTGGACTGGCGTCTCTCCGGCAGCATCTACGACTACGACACCAGCGAACAACGCACGCCCTCCACCGCGCTTCCCGGCGCAGCAACGGGCGGCGCCGGATCGGTCACGCGGTTCGACGGCACTGGTTGGCGCACGTTGGATGCAAAGGCGATCTACCGCCCAGATGGCGCGGACGGCGCGCATGAACTCAGCTTCGGGGCGCACAACGATCAGTACGAGCTGGCGAACCGGCGTTTCGGCACGACCAACTGGCTGTCCGGCGCGCCCGGGAGCCTAGCGAGCGCCGCACTTGGTCAGACGGAAACGCTGGCCATATGGGCGCAGGACGCGTGGCGGATCTCGCCGGCGCTCAAACTCACGACCGGTGGTCGCTGGGAATCCTGGGAAGCGACCGACGGTGTCAACTTCTCGCTGACTCCTGCGCTGAACACGCAGCAGCCCGCACTGGACGCCGACAGGTTCTCTCCGAAAGCCGCGCTGGAGTGGGCCATCTCGCCGGAGTGGACCGCGCGCGCCGCCATCGGACGCGCCTATCGCTTCCCGACAGTGGGCGAACTCTGCCAGGCGATCACCACCGGCGCGACGCTCACCGTGCCAAATCCGAACCTGCGTCCCGAGCGCGCGCTCTCGACGGAGTGGGCGCTCGAACGGCGGCTGGAGGGCGGGAGTGTCCGTGTGTCGGTCTTCACCGAAAACATCGACGACGCGCTGATCTCGCAGACTGCGCCGCTCGTTGCTGGCTCAACCACGCTGATCAACTACGTGCAGAACGTCGACCAGGTGCGCAGTCGTGGCGTTGAGGTGATGGCGGACCGCGATGACGTGCTGGTGCACGGGTTCTCACTGTCAGGCAGCGTGACGTACGTCGACTCGGAGATCGTGCGCGACACGGCGTTTCCGGCAGCGGTCGGCAAGCAGATTCCGCAAGTGCCCAGCTGGCGCGCGACGATGGTGGTTACCTATCACCCCGATGACCACTGGGCGCTCACAATCGCCGGCCGCTACAGCGACCGCGTCTACGCGACGATAGACAACACCGACACCGTCACTCACACCTACCAAGGGTTCGACAGCTATCTCGTGTTCGACGCGCGCGTCACCCACCGGCTCGATGATCATTGGACGGCGGCGGCAGGCCTCGAGAACTTCGGCGATGAGGACTATTTTCTCTTTCACCCCTTTCCGCAACGCACAGCGACCGCCGAACTGCAGTACAGGTGCTAGGAAGACACATGTCCTCATTGTCCCCGACCGCGCCGCGCAGGAGCTGGCCCGACTACAGCGCCGTCTGGCGCTGGCATTTCTACGCGGGCCTGCTGTGCATACCGTTCATCGTGTGGCTCTCGATCACGGGCTTCATCTATCTGTTCAAACCACAGGTCGAAGCGTGGCTCGATGCGCCCTACGATCACCTCGCATCCGGCGGACGACGCGCCAGCGCCGAGGCGCAGGTCACTGCGGCACTGGCGGCAACGCCTAGCGGGCGGCTTGTGGCTTATCAGGTGCCGCAAACGACACAGTCCGCGACACGCATTCTCGTGGGCAGAGGCGAAGACCTTTTCCGCGTCTACGTGAATCCGCAGACGCTGGCCGTTCTCAAGGTGGTCAGCGAGGACGACCGTCTCATGAATCAGATCTCGTTCCTGCACGGCGAACTCGCGATCGGGGATCGCGGTTCGATGATCGTAGAGATCGCGGCGTGCTGGGCGATCATCATGATTCTGACCGGGGTTTTTCTTTGGTGGCCGCGCACGATGACCGGCCTCGGCGGCATCCTGTTTCCAAGATTCAGGAGCGGCGCGCGCCTGTTCTGGCGCGACCTCCACGCCGTTACTGGCATCTGGGTCAGCGCGCTCGCCCTGATCTTGCTGCTGACCGGACTGCCGTGGGCGAAAAACTGGGGCGGTTATCTGAAGGAACTCCGCGTCATCACCGGCACGACCGAAGGCGTGCAGGACTGGACGACCAGCCGCGCAGCGGAACTCCGGCAGCGGGTGACGATGAGCCGTGCGAGCGACGCGGACATGCACGCCGCGCACATGCATGGCGGCATGGATCATGCCGGGATGACGCACGCACCGACATCGGCCGCGCTCGACCGCCTTGTCGCGATCGCTGCCGGCCTGCGTCTGGCGCCGCCCGTCCTGCTCACGCCACCACGCAGCGCGGGTGACCCGTGGATCGCCAAATCAGACTCGGCGAACCGCCCGCTTCGCGCCACCGTGCACCTGGATGGTGAAACCGGCGCAGTGCTGGGACGTCGCGATTTCAACCAACGACATCCGATCGATCAGGTGATCAATGTTGGCATCGCGGCACACGAAGGCGCGCTGTTTGGCTGGATCAATCAGCTGGTCAGCGCTTTCGCGGCGCTCGGACTTGTCACGTTGAGTGTGAGTGCGGTGGTGTTGTGGTTGCGGCGACGCCCGCAAAGCACGCTCGGTGCGCCCGAACAGATCATCCGACCGCAGGTCGCGCCGGTGCTGCTCGCAACGATCGGTGTCCTTGCCGTGCTGTTTCCGCTTTTCGGCGCATCACTTGCTACGGTGTTCGTGGTCGAGCGCGTGATCCTGCGGCGCGTGCCGGCCGCGCGGACGTGGCTGGGGCTGACGCTCGTCTAGTGCACGGCGCGCGCGTCAGTCAGAGCAAGGCGTTGGTCGCGCGCCCCGAGCCGACTTCTTCCAACTCCAGCAGGCTACGGCGCAGGCGGGCGTTCTCCGCCTCAAGACGGCGCAGCAACTCCACGCCAGCACCGGCCAGATTTGCGTAGCGACGGCGCCATTGGTAGACCGTGCCATATTTCACGCCGACCGTATGCGCTGCTTCGCCAATGGTCGCGCCATTGGCGATCAGACTTTCGACCCGGCGCAATCTGTCGACAATTTCATCAGGACTGTACCGCCGTTTCGCCATCGGAACCTCCTGCCAATCCCATCAAGCAAGCCTTAAACGCCGCCAAAGGCGTCAAGCACACTGCTTGCTGGGAGGACTACGGGAAGTCGCGCGGATTATTCCGGCACTACTGCTTCTTACCTGAGAGCAGGCCTGGCCATGACTGATGTTACTGCACCGTAAGGGTCGATTGCTATTCCTTCTCAGGCGAACTGTTGGCGCCGAACTCGCGTAACGCGCGCCGCCAGCTCTCTCCGGCCTCCGCCTCCACCCGCGCCGCCTGATCGATCGGCGCGGACACGATCTGCTGGAGATACCATCCCTGCGCTTCACCCATGCTGACCCGCAAGTAGCTTGGCGCGCCGTGAATCGTCGCCTCGAAACGGGCGATACGGAAGTGCGGCAAGCCCTCGGGCGGCGCCTTGTCGGCTGCGCTGGGGGCGCCGGTCCAAGGCCGTGGCGATGCCGGCCCCGCGCTGACGGCCAAACCATCGGCGAACGCCCGATCGAGCGTGGTCTCCTCGCTGAAGCGGATCACCATGAGCGTGGAGGCGGTGGCGTTGCTCGCCGCCGAGCAATAGGCGCCCTGGTTGGACGCTTGCTGTGGGAAGGATTCGAAATCGAACGCGCCGTCAGCCGGCAATACGCAGAGCATGCCGCTCGGGATATGCCGGATGGCGGCGAAGTCATCGGTGCTTGCATCAGCGAATTGGCTGGCGGCGCCCGCCTTCTCGATGATCGCGGTGGCCAGCGTTTGATTTTTTGCGCGCGCGCTTGGCGTACATCCGGCACTCAGCGCCGCCAGTATCAGACCAATGCCGCAAGCGATCGTGGTGGTGATGGTGCGCATGCTGTCGGCCCCGAAACACGGCACGCGCGCCACGACGACTAACGTCGCGGGTGGGCGGCCGCGTCCTGCATTTTTAGGTAGTCGACGATCGCCGCGACATCCTGTTCACCGAGGCGGAGATTTGGCATCGGCAAATTCCTGTACCGGGCCATCAGCGCCAGCGCTGTCGGGTCGCGC